>JBIPOM010000026.1:0-20044 GCA_044379175.1 Flavobacterium sp.
TCAATCACCTGATTATTATTTGTTAGACGATTTATTATCAGAAGAGCATAAATTAGTTCGTGATGCAGCAAGAGCTTGGGTAAAAAAAGAAGTTTCTCCTATTATTGAAGACTATGCGCAACGTGCTGAATTTCCAAAACAAATTGTAAAAGGTTTGGGAGAAATTGGTGGTTTTGGGCCATATATTCCAGTGGAATATGGCGGAGCGGGATTAGACCAAATTTCATATGGTTTAATAATGCAAGAAATTGAAAGAGGCGATTCTGGTGTACGTTCTACATCTTCAGTACAATCTTCATTGGTAATGTACCCAATTTGGAAATACGGAAACGAAGCACAACGTATGAAATATTTGCCAAAATTAGCTACAGGAGAATTTATTGGTTGTTTTGGGTTAACAGAACCTGATCACGGTTCAAATCCAGGTGGGATGACATCTAATTTTAAAGATATGGGAGACCATTATCTTTTAAATGGTGCTAAAATGTGGATTTCAAATGCGCCTTTTGCTGATATTGCTGTAGTTTGGGCAAAAAATGAGGAAGGTAGAATTCATGGATTAATTGTAGAAAGAGGCATGGAAGGGTTTACCACTCCAGAAACTCATAATAAATGGTCGTTACGTGCTTCGGCAACAGGCGAACTTATTTTTGATAATGTTAAAGTACCAAAAGAAAATTTATTACCAAACAAATCTGGACTTGGTGCACCGCTAGGCTGTTTAGATTCTGCACGTTATGGAATTGCTTGGGGAGCTATTGGCGCTGCAATGGACTGTTATGATACGGCTTTGCGTTATTCAAAAGAAAGAATTCAGTTTGACAAACCTATTGGCGCGACGCAATTACAACAAAAGAAATTAGCTGAAATGATTACTGAAATCACAAAAGCGCAATTATTAACTTGGCGTTTAGGTGTGCTAAGAAATGAAGGAAAAGCAACTACCGCTCAAATTTCTATGGCGAAAAGAAACAATGTTGACATGGCATTAACAATAGCTCGTGATGCTCGTCAGATGTTAGGCGGTATGGGAATTACTGGCGAGTATTCTATTATGCGTCATATGATGAATTTAGAATCTGTTGTTACTTACGAAGGAACGCATGACATTCATTTATTAATAACAGGAATGGATGTAACTGGTTTTCCAGCTTTCAAATAAGACAAATTTAGATTAAACAATAAATAAAATTGATATAAAATGCTTCTCTATTTGGAGAAGCATTTTTACTTTTGTATCAGTATTATTTTCAATTAAATTTTTAAAAATCTCTAATGAACACAAATATAATAAAAACAAAAATTGAACCGTTAAGACAAGAATTGTTAAATCACCCGTTGTATGCTAAAATTCATACTATTGAAGATTTACACGTTTTTTTAACACACCATGTGTATGCAGTTTGGGATTTTATGTCATTGTTAAAAGGGTTACAAATACATTTAACTTCTGTTTCTATTCCTTGGACGGCTTCACCAAATCCGGAATTACGTTATTTAATTAATGAAATTGTGGTAGCAGAGGAATCTGATTTGGCTTTAGATGGGTCGCGTCAAAGTCATTTTGAAATGTATTTAGATGCTATGAAAGAATGCGGTGCTACAACACAACCCATTTTAGATTTTTTAGAACAAGTAGCGATTACTAAAAATGTTTTTGTTGCGATAAAAAATGCTAAGTTACCAGAAGAAGTTAAAGACTTTTTACACTTTTCATTTACTGTAATTGAGACAGGGCAACCACACAAAATTGCATCGGCATTTACATTTGGTCGTGAAGATTTAATTCCTAATATGTTTACTGAAATAGTTAAAAGTTTTCAGAAAAACTTCCCTGAAACAAATGTATCTAAACTGATTTATTACTTTGAAAGACATATTGAGTTGGACGCAGACGAACATGGCCCAATGGCGATGAGAATGATTGAAGATTTATGTGGTTCAGATGAAAAAAAATGGCAAGATGTTGAACAAGTTGCGCAAGAAGCATTAGAAAAAAGAATAGGATTATGGAATGCTATTGAACGTTTAGTTGTTCCAGAATTGGTATAAATTATTCAGAATAAAAAAGGTGTCTAATTAGACACCTTTTTTATTTTAATTTTTTTATTCTTTTATCAACTTCTTACTTACAGAAGCCGCATCTGTATTTGTAATTTTTACAATATAAATTCCTTTAGCTAAGTTAGAAATATTTATTTCTTTGTTTGCTACACAATTATTTTCAGTTTGAATTAATTGTCCGGTTAGTGAATAAATTTCTACTTTTTTGGCATCTAAAGAAATTTGAAAAGTATTTGTACTAGGATTTGGATATAGTTCCACTTTTGAAATTGCTTCAAAGCTTTCATTAGATAAAACGGTTGAAAGTTGATTGCCAAAAATTTTGAATTCTCCAGGTGCTAATGTAATCTGCATATTTGTAGCAGTAACATTCACTGAACTATTATCCATTAAATTATACCAAGTTCCAGTATAAGGGAAGTCTACAATAAAATTTCTATTGCTAGTATGTAAGTTCGCTAAAATGACTACATTTTTTAGCTGAGTTGCAGGTAATGAAGAATCAAAAATATAAATTCTTTGTTTTAAATTATCTGAACTTTCAGGCGATATTGAATATTCTCCATTAAAAACAGGTTCGCCAGTTTTAAGTTTTGTAAATTTCGTAAAGTTAGAATAAATCGTATTTCTAGGTGTTGTTGTTAACCAATTTTCTACCCATTGTGGTTGTTGTTTTGTATCTAATTTACAATCACCTGGTGTAGCATCATTTTCACTATTTACGGTGCCGTTAGAACAAGTAAATATTGAGTCGTCCATGCCTAATTCTTGAAAATGCCAAATCATTTTTGGTCCTGGAATCAACATACTTACTGCCGCTAAAGCGGACATTCTATTTAGAGAATTTATTTCGTTATTAAATACTGGATTTGTTCCAGTATTATTTCCGAATGTTTTCGCCTCATACATTAATCTATCTTTATCGTGGCTTTCTGGATATCCAATTAATCTTTTTCCATTAAAACCTCTACTTAGGTGGCCCATTCTTGAAATATTTCCAGTTGCATTAGAATATCCCATAGCTAATTCTTTGTATTGGGTATACATTTCGCCCCACATCATGATTCCTTTCCCTTCAGAAAGCCTATAGTTTGCCCACTGTTGTTCTTCAAAATCAGAACCTAAATGTTCAAATATTACGTAATGATTTGGATCCAATGACCATGAATAATCTGCATATAATTTCAAAATTTCTACTCGATCAGCTTGGTATCCATTTGTACATGCATCATTATTACCGGTGCAATTTTGAGTAAATCCTTTGGTTAAATCCCATCTAAAGCCATCAATTTTATATTCGGTTATCCAATGATTTAATGTTTTTTTCACATATTCTTGTGTAAATAAGCTGGTATGATTAAAATCTTCTCCAACACTATAACTATGTCTAGCAGTTGTATTGAAATACGGATTATCCGTATTAGGAGGTCCCCATCCATCTTGTACTCCAGATACTGTATCATTCATCCACATTCTTATCATAGGATTTCTTCCAAAAGCATGATTAAACGCAATATCTAAAATAACAGCAATTCCGTTTTGGTGGCATACATCTACAAATTCTTTAAATTTATTTTGCGTACCATAAAATTTATCTAATGCCATGTGAAATGAAGTATTATAACCCCAACTTTCATTTCCTTCAAATTCCATGTTAGGCATTAATTCTATTGCATTAATTCCTAAGTTTTTAAAATAATCAATTTTATCAATTAGATCTTGATAGTTTCTATCGGAGTCAAAATCTCTTACTAAAACTTCATATATAATAAGTTTGTCTTTGTTTGGTTTTGTAAAATTAGTTACTTGCCAATTATATGGTGTTTGTCCTGTTTGCAGCACGGTTACTTCGCGTTCTTGTCCTACTGGATATGTTGGCATGTTAGGATATGTTGTTGCAGGTATCCAGCTATCATCAAAAGGTGATAGAACTAAGGTTGAACAAGGGTCTGCCGTTTTTACCAAATTTGGTGAATTCGTTGTAGGTGTTTGATCGACAACCCAATATTGATAGGTGTATGTTTGTCCTGGGATTAGCCCGTTTAATTCTAACCAAAATTTACTACCAGTAGTATTTTTTTTCATTAAATGCATATTTGTTGGTAGCCAGTTATTGAAACTACCAGCAACATATATAAAATCTTTACCAGGTGCTTCTAAAACCAATGTTGCTTTTGTAGCATCTGCTGTATTATAATTTATACCTATTTCTAATCCTACAGGCATTAATGAAGTTGTATTTGTGGCTGGAGCAACAATTACACTAAATGTTTTTGACAAGGTAATTAAGCCTTGAACAACTTCTAATGTAAAAAGTGTATTTGTTGTAATATTTGATGCTGAAAAGCTATAGTTTGATGCTGCTGATGTACTTGTGTTAATTACAATTCCGTTTGCTTTTAAATTATAATTAGCTGCACCATTAGTATGATTTGCAGAAATAAAAATACTACCTCCCGTATTTATAATTGTATTTGAGTTTAATAACGGAGAAATTAAGTTAAAATTGAAGGCACCAACTTCTGATGTAATGTCTTGTGACTTTTTATCACCTGTTCCATTTTTAGCTTTTATTAAAAATCCAATTTTTCCAATTCCTGTAAATCGATTATAAAACGCGTTTGGAGTAAGTGTGTATGTGTATGTGTCAGTAACAGAATTATAAACTAATTTATTTGTTTCATTTGAGTTTGTCCAAGTACCATTTGTTGGACAATCTAAAATGTTACTATCATTGTTATCAAAAGACCACGCCCACAAATATAAATTATTCCCAGTGCCCCAAGTAGCTTCATTTATTGAATTTCCATTAATGGTAATTGTTATAGATTGATTGTCTTCAAATGTTATGGGTGTAATCGAATACGTTACTGTTTGTTGTTGCGAAAACAGTAATGAGGTAAATAAGAGTACTAAAATAATAATTATTTTTTTCATTGTAATTTTCTTTTGGATTTTTTAATATATACTTATTTAAAAAATGAGCTATACGTTTATCATATAGCCCATTTTCTTATTATTTATTGATATTAATTAACAGAAATTACTTTAGTAGAAGTATTTATTTTAAATAATCTAACCCCAGTTGGGCCAACATATCTAAAATTACTATCACCATCATTTGCATTTATTAACTCTGAGTCAATAGTATAACCGTCAGTAGCGAATGAAGGGAAGTTTCTATTAGGAGATCCCCAACTATCACCACCATCATTAGCTAACCAAACTCTAAATGTTTCGTTATTTACCAATCGTACTGGAACTTCGTATGTATTATTAGATACTACTGGTAATTCTGTTTCATTTGATCCTGACCATGACCATCCACCTGGAGTCGCTGCTCCAACTAACCAATAAGCAGTTGGTTCAATACCTGAAGTAACAGTGCTTCTTGCTACACCAATTGTTTTTGTGTTTTCATCAATTTTTACTCTGTAAGTACCTGGAGTTCCTACAAATTTGAAATTACTATCACCATCATTTGCATTTTCCAAAACACTTACAATTTTATATCCTAAGTTATCATAGTAAGGGTAGTTTCTTCCAGAACCCCAGTTTCCATTTTGAGTAAAGAAACGAAATGCATCGTTAATTAATCCAACTCTCATAGATAAAACATTATTGTCACAAATTAAATTTGCCGGTGTATTCCATCCCCAACCTGCAGATGGTATTCCTGCACCTACAGCAAATTGACCTAAACAACCAAAAGCGGTTACATTATAAGTAATTACATTGGAATATAATGGTAATTCACCAGCTACAGTTGCTTTAATTCTAAAGTCAAGTGGTGTAGAAACAAAAGGCACTGCACCAGCTGTTAAGGCAGGAACATTTAATTGACCAGCTGTAATTACTGCATTTCTGTTTGTAGTAGTTGATAATTCTTGCGCGTTTGAAAAATCAGATCCATTTGGAGCCAATTGTACTGTGTAAGTTACACTTGCTGGTGTAGAGTATTGTGCTGGATCCCAAGTTAATGAAATTGCAGGATTGTTTAATGCGGTTGCATTTAAAATTACACCCTCACCAGTTGTTGGTGTAATGATTTGAAATGATGGCGCTGATGGCTGAATATAAGCCAAGTTGCTTTCTTCTTCACATGAAGATAAACCAGCAAATAATGCTACTGTTAAAATTGATTTAAAAATATTTTTCATAACTATTAAATTTATATTGATTAATAACCTGTGTTTTGTGTTAAATTAGGATTTGACGCTAGACTTCTTGAAGGAATAGGGAACACTTTGAAGTGATTTGAAATTGCTATACCACTTGTACTGTTTCCTTTCCATGCCCAGTTGTAACTTCCACCTACATATTTATTAAAGCGTATTAAATCTTGTCTTCTATGTCCTTCCCAATGTAATTCTCTTGAGCGTTCATCTAAAAGAAAATCTAATGTTAAATCTGTTTGGTTTATATTGTTAGCAGAGCTATTATTTGCTCTTTCTCTTAAACTATTTACATAAGTTACCGCTTGTGACATTGATGCTGTAGTCGCACCTCTTTTTGCGCATTCTGCATACATTAAGTACACATCACCCAATCTAAATAAAGGGTAGTCTGTATCTACAAAAGTTTGATTAGATCCATTGATTCCTGTTGAAGTTTTATTAGAAAATTTTCCTAATACAAATCCTTGGGCTTGTATTGCAATATTTGTAATATCTATAGGACGAGAACCAGAAATAATTGTATTTCTTTCATCATTAGAGAAAGTTCCTCCAGAAAATTTTTCAACGAATTGTTTTCTTAAACGAAGAGCACCTCCCCATCCACCAACACCAAAAGTAGATCCGTTATTCTCAACTGAACCTACTTGGCCGTTAAGTATAACTGTCGTTGGGCCATAATTTTGCGTTACTATTCCGTCTGATTGTAAAGTAAAAATCATTTCAGAAGATGTATGGTTATCTGCAGTAAAATTATGTAAATAATTAGCTTCCAAAGTATAGCCGCCACCAATTACATTGTTACACATTGTTGCACATTGATCATATTTATTCTGACCTATGTAAACTTCTGCATTTAAATAAATTTTAGCCAAAACCATCCATGCAAATGCTTTATCAACTCTACCATATTCGTTAGTTCTTGGTGCTTTTAAACTTTGAGCAACAGCCAACATTTCAGATTCAATGAAATTAAATAATTGTTGTCTGTTATATTCTGGTCCAGCAACTCCTACATTTTCATTTTCTGTATTAAAAGGTGCTTTCCCAAATAAATCCATCAAATTATAATAAGCATACGCTCTTAAAGCTCTAGCTTCTTCTCTGTAAAGAGCAATATCAGATAGTAAAGAGGTATTTGTTACACCTCTTTCCGATAATTTTGCAGGCGTAGTTTGTCTTAAGTATTCATTACAAAAAGCAACTTGAGCCATCGTTCTCGAGAACATACCTAAAATGATAACATTATTTGTAGTCCATGTATTTCTTTGTAATTCTGCTAATCCTGGGTCATTTTCATAACTCCAAATTACTTCATCTGTGGTTAAGTTTTGTAAATTCCACAGACAACGTCCAAATTGACTAGTACCCGCATCTAATCCAGAGATATTTGAAGACCCTGCTCCAGTCAAACCTGTTAATGACAAATTTGCATATACGCCCCCTAATCCATTTTTATAAGATTCTGGAGAGTCAAAATAGGCTTCAGTTAAAAATACATCGTCATCTTCTGGTGTTACATTTAATTCATCTGTACAAGATGAAAATAATGCAAAAGAACCAAAGACTAATAATAAATTAAATTTTATTTTTTTCATAATTCAATTATTTAAAATTTCATGTTTACTCCAAACAAAAATTGTCTTTGTCTTGGATAAATTGTGTTATCAATACCGCTAAATACTTCTGGGTCTAACCCTGAATATTTAGTAATTACAAATGCGTTTTGTACACCTGCGCTCAATCTTACAGAAGCTTTTCCTTCTAACCAATTTTCAAATGTATATCCTAATGTTACATTGTCCATTCTTAAGAATGAAGCATCTTCAATAAAATAATCAGAGAAAATCACATTATTTCCTGAGTTCGAAAAATTAGAGTCAAACGTACTAGTTGGTACATTTGATAAAATAGAGTTCGCAAACATATTATCGGTATATGCGTTTCCTGAATTTACGTTATTGTACATTCTGTTACCAATACTAGCTCTTAAGTTGAATGAAAAGTCAAAATTATATACATTCATTGTTGATTGAAATCCTAATAATAAATCAGGGTCTGTATTTTTGTATATATATTTATCATTATCATTAATTATATTGTCACCATTTAAATCAGCAAATGCACCTTCAATTGGCATACCATCTGTGCCATATAATTGTTTAAAAACGTAAAAAGAGTTTGGAGTCCATCCCTCAGAAAACACTTGAATATTTCCTCCAGTTCCTCCGCCAATTCCTCCAGTTGGGGTATTATTTACAGTTTTTAAATCTTTAATTCTTCTTTCAAATTTAGTGGCATTAAAATTCACATTCCAGCTGAATTTTTCTTTTCTGATAATATCTGCATTTAAAGTGAATTCAACTCCTTTGATATCAAGACTTCCGATATTTTGCGGCCCAGAATTTGAAAAGTTTGAACCGTCTGCAAATGGAGCATCAAATAATAAATCATCAGATAATTTGTAGTAGGCTTCTACAGATCCAGTGATTCTGTCATTAAATAAACCATAATCTAAGCCTACATTATAAGTTGTAGTTTCTTCCCATTTTAAATTTGGATTATAATCTCTTGGTAATCCTACATTAATTGGTAAATTTCCAAAAACATATTGTGAACCAGGAAATCCAGTTGTGTATTGAGATTGATAATAATCTCTTCTACCTCTACCTAAATCCTGTTGTCCAGTAATACCCCAACCAGCTCTAAGCTTTAAGTCAGAAATTGTACTACTGTTTTTAAAGAACTCATTGTTTAATTTCCAAGCAAACGATGCCGCTGGGAAGTTACCAAACTGATTTTCTTTAGCAAAAACAGAAGTTCCATCTCTTCTGTAGGTTAAAGTTAATAAGTATTTATCATTATATGTTAAATTCGTTCTTGCAAAATAACCAATTAAAACGCGATCTGTTGTTCTGTCCAAATCTGAAAAGTCATTTGTTGTATTTAGTACGTTTCCTGTATTAAATCTTTCCTCTACAAATTTTTGATACGAATAACCTGCAGTTCCTTCAAAATCTAATTTACCAAATTTTTTGTTATAAACAAAATAACCATCTAATAACCTATTTGTAAAAGAAGAATAATAACTAGATGATTCTCCGAACTTATCAGTTAATGCATTTCCGCCATTTCCGTCAGAAACTGCAGAATTTCTTGCTAAAGTAGGATTTCCTTCTCCTCTAGACTGATCGTAACCTAAATTTACAACAGCTCTTAATTCTGGTAAAAAATGAAACTTATAATCTAATTGAAAATTCCCTAATATACGGTTTACTTTACTAGCACTAGTACTTTGTAAAATTTCAGCAACAGGGTTTCTTGGCGCTAATGGAGTTAAATTTCCGTTAGTTCCAGTATATTCGTAAAAACCACCCCATTGTGAATTGGTATCATACACAGGTTTTGTAGGATCAAATCTAATTGCACTTCCAATTGGTGTTCTAGCAAAATTATTTTTTTCATTAGAAACATTTGCATTTAAGGTTAATTTTAAATGATTCTTAAATAAGCTAGGACTCAAGTTTAAGCCAGCAGTATTTCTATTAAATCTATCAGTTAAAATCAATCCTTCTTGATAAGTGTTACCAACGCTTAATCTAGCAGGAATTTTGTCGAATAAGCTTCCACTAACATTTAAATTATTAGTAACATAATCGGTTCTGCGAAAAATTTCTTCTTGCCAATCAGTATTGTAAATTGTTCTACTTTCATTAATTCCTGGAGTAGTTGGATCATCAGCAATTCCCGATGAAACCCCAAGACTACCCATTTGGTCTGGATATAATTGAGCTACTTTATTTACAAATTCCTCAGAACTTAAAACATCAATTTTTCTGTAGTGTTTTCCACTACCATATTGAAAGTTGTAATCCACTTTTAATTTTTTACCTCCTTTTTTGGTAGTAATAATAATTACACCATTAGAAGCTCTTGATCCATAAATAGCTGTTGCAGAAGCGTCTTTCAATACAGACATCGACTCAACAGTATTTGGGTCTAAAGTAGCTAAAAAGTTTCTTGAACCTGATGGAGAATCATTAGAGATCGGTAAACCATCTACTACAATCAAAGGATCATTTGCAGCAGTAATCGAAGCACCACCTCTAATTCTAATTGCAGAACCACTTGCTGGCCCTCCACCTGTGTTGATTTGTAAACCTGCTACTCTACCATTCAATAAATTTTCAACAGTAGGAGTGGCTCCTCTATTAAAATCTTTAGCAGAAATTTGAGTTACTGCACCAGTGGCATCTTTTTTCTTTACTTTACCATAACCTACTACAACTACTTCTTCAATCCCCTGTCCGTCTTGTTGCAAGGAAACAGATAAGCTTTGTTGATTGGTGTAAGCAATGGTTTCTGTTTTAAATCCCAAAAATGAGAAAGAAACATTGTCTCCGGATTTTACATTTTTTAAAGTAAATGTTCCATCTGAATCTGTGAATGTTCCATTTGTAGTTCCAGTTATTACTACTGAAACCCCAGGCATAGCTTGATTGCTAGTCCCGTCTGTTACTTTACCTTTTACTGTGTTTTGAGCCAAAACACTTAATGGTAAAACGAGCATAAAAAACAGTAATTTTTTTAGCATTGTTTTCATACATTTTGTTTAAATTAATAGTCAGTTTTTTGCTTATATATTCACTTCAAAGGTTAAATTTATGTAAAATTTTCATTAATCAAAATCATTCAATATATAAAGTACCACGAAAACGTTTTCGTGTTGAAAACTTTATTGTTATCGCATCTTTTTTACTGAAAATGAATAGGATAAATAATTTTTATCGCTTAAAAATTTCACTTTCGTAATTCCGAAAAAAAACGCTACTTTTATACTTAAAATAAAAGAAGTATCTTGTAGCCGAAAATCATACTTAATTTAAAATTATAATGAGAAGAAAAGTAACCTTGAAGCAAATTGCAAAAGAGCTGGATATTTCTATTTCAACCGTTTCTAAATCATTGAGAGACAGTCATGAAATTAGTGAGGAAACTAGGTTAAAAGTGAAAGCGTTTGCCAAATTATACAATTATAAACCTAACAATATTGCTTTAAGTTTAAAAAATAAAAAAACAAAAACAATTGGTATTATTATTCCAGAAATTGTACATCATTTTTTTGCCACGGTTATTAGCGGAATTGAACATGTAGCGAATGAATTTGGTTATAATGTTATTGTTACGCTTTCTGATGAATCTTTTGATAAAGAAGTGATTAATCTTGAAATGTTGGCTAGCGGAAGTACGGATGGTTTTATCATGTCGCTTTCCAAAGAAACGCAACTAAAAAAAGATTTTCACCATTTGGAAGAAGTCATTAACCAAGGAATGCCAGTGGTGCTTTTTGACCGAGTAACAAATGATGTTTTTTGCGATAAAGTAATTATTGACGATCAATTGGCAGCTTATAATGCTACTGAATTTTTTATCACCAATAAATATAAAAACATTGCCCTAATAACTACTGTTGACTATGTAAGTGTAGGAAAACTTCGAACTGAGGGTTATTTAAAGGCGTTAATGGATTACGATATTAAACTAGATGAAAATTTAATAATAAAAGTAGAAGATATAGACCATTGTCAGGAGCAAATTATCGATTTAATTACAAATAACGCTATTGACGCCGTTTTTGCAGTGAACGAATTATTTGCAGTAACAGCCATTAAAGCAATTAATAAAATTGGCAAAAAAGTGCCACAAGATATTGCGGTTATCGGGTTTACCGATGGAATTATTTCACAATTTTCAACGCCAACAATTACTACGGTGAGTCAGAACGGAATTAGAATGGGTCAAAAAGCCGCAAAAATGCTAATTGAACGACTTGAAAAAGAAGAAGATGACGAACAATACACTACAGAAATTATTGAAACCGAATTAATTTTTAGAGAATCTACGACAACGTAATAGTTTGTATAATTAATTTACAATCAATATATTAAAATTTATTTCTTACGCTGTCTTCTATTTTTTGAGGCAAAATTTTTAGATTAATTAAAATAATTTACTTTAATTTGTGTCAATCAAAGCTTATATTTCACTTCAAAAATTAAATATAGTTTTGATAAGCACATAAAAGACGCTTATCGTTTTATTAATTAATAAATTACGATAATGGAAAAGCGTAAATTAGGTTTCTGGGAAATTTGGAACATGAGTTTCGGATTTTTAGGGATACAGTTTGGTTTCGCCTTACAAGGAGGCTTTATGTCTAGAATTTTTCAAACTCTTGGTGCCGAAGTAGATGACATTCCTGGTTTATGGGTGGCCGCACCTTTAACTGGTTTGTTGGTGCAGCCAATTGTTGGATATTTATCTGACAATACTTGGAGTCCAAAATTCGGAAGAAGAAAACCATTTTTTCTTATTGGAGCTATTTTGGCTTCTATTACGCTGTTTTTCATGCCACATTCTCCCGCATTATGGATCGCAGCAGGTTTACTATGGGTTTTAGATTCTTCAATTAATATTAGTATGGAACCTTTCCGTGCTTTAGTTGCAGATAAACTTCCTGAATCTCAACGTTCAAACGGATTTGTGATTCAAACGTTAATTATTGGAATTGGAACTTGGATTGCTAGTAATTTGCCTTGGTTGGTAAATAAATTAGGAGTAACTAATGAAGCTGCCGCAGGAGTAATTCCACAATCGGTTATTGTAGCTTTTTCTGTTGGCGCATTTGTGTTTTTTGCAAGTATTTTATACACCATATTTACTACAAAAGAAAATCCACCAGAAGATTTAAATCAATTTCTTAACGAGAAAAAAGAATCTCGCTTTATTCCAGATTTAGTAATTAGCTTGAAAGAAATGCCATCAACCATGAAAAAATTAGGATTAATTCAATTTTTTAGTTGGTTTGCATTTTTTACCATGTGGAGTTTATCCACACCAGCATTAACAGAACATGTTTTTCATTCTCCAAAGCCAGATGTAAAAGAGTTTGCAAAATTGGATGACAAAGGAGCGGTTCTAAAAAACAGTAAAGAAGAAGTTATTTTTCTTGATTCATCGAAAGAACAAGAATATCAAACAAAAGACAAAGTATACAATAATGCAGCCGATTTAGTAGGTTCTGCAACTGGTGTATATGGTTTATCTTCAATGGTTTTTGCGTTAATGCTTACTTTTTATACTCTGAAAAACAAAATAAATAGAAAATACATTCACATGATTTCCTTGATTTTGGGTGGATTAGGATTTATTTATATGTTTTATGCCACACCAGAAACCTTAATGTATTCTTTTATATTAATTGGTTTTTCATGGGGGAGTATCTTATCAATGCCTTATGCCATGTTGTCTAGTTCAGTTAATCCTAATAAAATGGGTATGATGATGGGATTATTCAATATGTTTATTGTTGTTCCTCAAATTATTGCCGCGCTAGGTGGAATTAATTATTTGTATAAATTAATTGGTGAAGCACACATTAATGCCATGCTTTTGGCTGGATTATTATTAATTATTGCAGGTTTATGTAATTTCTTTATTACAGACAAAAATGCAATTTCAGGTTAAACAAACAAAATGAATAAAAAAGCATTCATATTCGATTTAGACGGAGTAATTGTTGACACCGCCAAATTTCATTTTTTGGCATGGAAAAAATTAGCTGATAGTTTGAATATTAATTTTACACACGAAATCAACGAACAATTGAAAGGCGTAAGTCGCGTGCGTTCGTTGGAAATTATATTATCTCAAGGAAATGTGCAAGCCTCTCAAGAAGATAAAAACATTTGGTTGGTACAAAAAAATGAAGACTATTTAGCATTTGTACATAAAATGGACAAATCTGAAATTTTACCTCGCGTAGAAGAAGTACTTCAGTTTTTAAAAGCAAACAATCAATATGTAGTATTGGGTTCGGCAAGTAAAAATGCCCGACCAATATTAGAAAAAGTGAACATTTTGCATTATTTTGATGCACTTGTAGATGGAAACGATGTAACCAATGCCAAACCCGATCCAGAAGTTTTTCTGCAAGGAGCAAACCAAGTTCAGGTGGCGTACAAAGACGCCATTGTTTTTGAAGATTCAGTAGCAGGTATTCAAGCGGCAAATGTAGCTGGAATGACCAGTGTTGGTATTGGCGAGAAAGAAGTTTTACACGAATCGGATTTTTGTTTTAGAGATTTTACAGAAATGAGTAACGATTTTATAATGCAATTAATTAATAAATAGTAATTGTCAAATTGACTAATTGAGAATTGACAAATTAGAAAGAAAATGAATCAGGATTATATCGTACCAAATAATTGGTCAATCATAGAAGAAGGATTTGAAGCGGATAGAGTAAAATCTTCCGAAAGTTTATTTAGTATTGGAAATGGCGCCATGGGGCAACGTGCCAATTTTGAAGAGCATTACTCAGGTAATACGTTTCAAGGTAGTTACATTGCTGGGGTATATTATCCAGATAAAACGAAAGTAGGCTGGTGGAAAAACGGCTATCCTGAATATTTTGCTAAAGTACTTAATGCACCAAATTGGATTGGAATCCAAGTGGAAGTTAATGGCGAAAATTTAGATTTAGCAACTTGTAAATCAGTTACAAACTTCAGACGTGAATTGAATATGAAAGAAGGTTGGTACCAACGTTCTTTTCAAGCAGTACTTCAAAATGATGTAGCTATTTCAGTTGATGTTACTCGGTTTTTATCTTTAGATATTGACGAGTTAGGTGCTATAAAATATAATGTAACGCCAATAAATTCCGATGCAAAAGTGGTTTTTAAACCTTATTTAGATGCCGGAATTGAAAACGAAGATACCAACTGGGAAGAAAAATTTTGGGAAACCTTAGAAATTAAAAACGAAGAAAATAGTGCATTTATCGTAGCTAGAACTTTAAAAACAAAGTTTACAGTTGCCACTTATATGCAAAATCAAATTATTGTAAATAATGAAATTGCCGATGTAAAACCTGTTGAAGTAACAAAGGAAGCATCTAAAATTTCATTTTCATACGAAGTTGCCGCTACACAAGGGCAAACGGTTAGCATTCAAAAATTTGGAGGCTACACGATTTCAACAAATCATAAAGAAGAATACCTTATTTCTTCTGCAAAACAAGTATTGGTTCAAGCGACTACTTTGGGATTTAATACCCTATTAGAAAACCAAAAACAAGCTTGGGCTAAAATTTGGGAAATGAGCGACATTACTATCGAAGGGGACACCAAAGCACAACAAGGTATTCGTTTCAATATTTTTCAATTAAATCAAACCTATTTAGGAAAAGATTCTCGCTTAAATATTGGCCCAAAAGGTTTCACAGGTGAAAAATACGGGGGGTCAACCTATTGGGATACTGAAGCGTATTGCATCCCATTTTATATGGCAACAAAAGATCAAAATGTGGCTCGTAGTTTATTAGAATACCGTTACAATCAATTAGACAAAGCCATCGAAAATGCTCAAAATAATTTAGGGTTCAAAAATGGGGCGGCACTCTATCCGATGGTAACAATGAATGGTGAAGAATGTCATAACGAATGGGAAATTACTTTTGAAGAAATTCACCGAAATGGTGCCATTGCTTTTGCTATTTATAATTATTACCGTTTCACAGGGGATTACAGTTACATTCCAGAAAAAGGATTAGAAGTTTTAATCGGAATTGCTCGTTTTTGGCACCAAAGAGCTACTTTTTCAACAAATAAAAATCAATTTGTGATTTTAGGAGTAACAGGTCCAAATGAATACGAAAATAACGTAAATAATAATTGGTATACCAATTATATCGCAAAATGGTGTATCAATTATACATATGCTCAAATTGAAAAAGTAAAATCGGAATATACTTCTGATTACGAAAGAATTATGAGTAAAGTAAACTTAAATGATACCGAATTACAATCTTGGAAAAATACCGCAGACAATATGTACTTCCCATTCTCGGAAGAACACGGTGTGTTTTTACAACAAGATGGTTTTTTAGATAAAGAATTGGTGAAAGTTTCAGATTTAGACACGTCACAACGACCAATTAACCAAAAATGGAGTTGGGACAGAATTTTACGTTCGCCATATATAAAGCAAGCAGATACACTTCAAGGATTTTATTTCTTTGAAGATGATTTTACCAAAGAACAATTAGAAAGACATTTCGATTTTTACGAACCATTTACAGTTCACGAAAGTTCACTTTCACCTTGTGTACATTCTATTCAAGCAGCTGCTTTAGGAAGAATGGAGCAGGCATACACTTTTTATTTAAGAACATCTCGTTTAGATTTAGATGATTATAATAAAGAAGTGCATGAAGGATTACACATTACATCCATGGCAGGTACTTGGATGAGTATTGTTGAAGGTTTTGGAGGTATGCGAGTTAAAAACAATCAATTGCATTTTGAACCAAGAATTCCAGAACAATGGAAAGGCTATTCGTTTAAAGTAAATTTTAGAAATGCAATCGTAAAAGTTGAAGTTACCCATCAAGAAACCAAAGTTTCTGTTGAAGGAAATCAAGAAGTAGAAGTAATCATTAATGGCGCATCGCAATTAGTAAAAAATTAATACAATTCATTGTCATACTGAACTTGTTTCAGTATCTAAAAACACTAAAATATGAAAAATATTTTTTCGGTTATCCTTGTTTTAACTGCTATTTTTGGGACTTCTGCCCAAGAATTTCAATCGCCAAATGGTAATTTTAAAATGTCGTTTTCACTTGGAAATGACGGAACACCAATGTATCAGCTTTTTTTTAAAAACAGAGAAGTAATTAAAAAAAGTAAATTAGGTTTAGAATTGCAAAAGGATAAAAAGTCGTTAGTAAACGATTTTAAAGTGATTGATTCAAAAGAAAGCACATTTAATGAAACTTGGAAAACAGTTTGGGGTGAAGAAACGCAAATTCAAAATCATTACAATGAATTAGCCGTTACATTAATACAAAATGAAACCGATAGAGAAATTATCATCCGTTTTCGTTTGTTCAATGAAGGTTTAGGTTTCCGATACGAATTTCCTCAGCAAAAAAACTTAATTTATTTCGTAATAAAAGAAGAAAGAACGGAATTTGCAATGACCGGAAATCATACAGCATTTTGGATTCCAGGAGACTACGACACACAAGAATACGATTATACAGAAAGTAAATTATCTGAAATTAGAAGTTTATTTAAAGGTGCAGTTTCAGAAAATGCTTCACAAAAACAGTTTTCAGATACTGGCGTACAAACGTCTTTAATGCTAAAAACAGCTGACGGATTGTATATCAATATTCACGAAGCGGCTTTGATTAATTATTCGTGTATGCATTTGAATTTAGACGATAAAAATTTCGTATTTCAATCGCACTTAACTCCAGATGCAAAAGGGAACAAAGGACACATTCAAGCACCAAGTGTTTCACCTTGGCGAACCATTATCGTTAGTAATGATGCCAGAGAAGTGTTAGCATCAAGAATGACGTTAAACTTAAACGAACCTTGTAAGATTGAAAATACTTCTTGGATTAAACCTGTAAAATATGTTGGAGTTTGGTGGGAAATGATTACAGGAAAAAGTTCTTGGGCGTATACAGATGATTTACCTTCTATTCAACTTGGCGTAACGGATTATACGAAAGTAAAGCAAAGTTCAAAACACGCAGCAAATACCAAACACGTTAAAGAATATATCGATTTTGCAGCATTACATGGTTTTGATGCTGTTTTGGTGGAAGGCTGGAACGAAGGTTGGGAAGACTGGTTTGGCCATGAAAAAGATTATGTTTTTGATTTTATTTCGGCTTATCCAGATTTTGATGTGAAAAGTATCCATGAATATGCAAAATCAAAAGGAATTAAAATGATTATGCATCACGAAACGTCTGGGGCTACTAGAAATTACGAACGTCATTTAGATGTAGCGTATAAGTTTATGAAAGATAACGGATATAACGCTGTAAAAAGTGGTTATGTTGGAAATATTTTACCTTTAGGCGAGCACCATTACAGTCAATCTATCTTAAATCATTACCAATATTGTATTGAAAAAGCGGTAGATTATGAAATTATGGTGAACGCACACGAAGCCGTTCGTCCAACAGGTATATGCAGAACATATCCAAACTTAATTGGAAACGAATCTGCTAGAGGTACAGAATTTCAAGCCTTTGGAGGTTCAAAAGCGAATCATACTACGGTTTTACCATTTACAAGATTAATGGGCGGTCCAATGGATTACACCCCCGGAATTTTTGAAATGGATATTGCAAAACTAAATCCAGGAAATAATTCACATGTAAATACAACTATTGCCAATCAATTAGGGTTGTATGTGGTAATGTATTCGCCACTTCAAATGGCAGCCGATTTACCAGAAAATTACAACCGATTTTTAGATGCCTTTCAATTTATTAAAGATGTTCCAGTGGAATGGGCAACTTCAAAGTACGTAGAAGCAGAGCCAGGTTATTATATCACAACGGCTCGTAAAGATAAAAATTCAAACAATTGGTTTGTTGGAAACGTGAACGGATTAAAGGCAAGAACTTCAACTATTTCTTTAGACTTTTTAGAAAAAGGCAAAAAATACGAAGCTACAATTTATGCAGATGCTGCCGATGCGCATTATAAAACAAATCCGCAAGCGTATAAAATCACAAAACAAAAAGTGACGCATAAATCAAAACTGCAACTAACAACGGCTCCTGGTGGTGGTTACGGAATTAGTATTGTTGAGGTAAAATAATAACTTCTTCTTTTTGTAATTCCGACGTAAGGAGGAATCTCATTAAGTGAATAAATAATTAAATTATGAAATCGCCATTAACAACAAGTTTGCGTAAGCAAACACCTATAAATAAAAAGGCGATACCATATATGACCGCTAAAAAATAAATTTTACATATATGAAAAAACTAGTTTGCACATTAATTACACTAATTACACTTTCATTATCGGCACAAATTGATAAAGTAGAACCGCCTTTTTGGTACGAGAACATGACAAACAATCAGGTTCAAGTTATGTTTTATGGTAAAAACATCGCTCAAAATACCGTAACGGTTTCAAACGGCGTAGTTATTACTCAGGTTCAAAAAACAGAGAATCCAAATTACGTTTTCGTGACGATTGATTTGAAAAATGTAACGGCACAAGAGTTGATTTTTACATTTAAAAATGGTAAAAAATCATTCAATCAAGCGTATGCAATTAAAAAAAGAAAAGAAAATTCTCGTTACAGAAAAAGTTTTGATGCTTCGGACATGATGTACTTAATTATGCCTGACCGATTTGCCAATGGAAACGAAAAAAACGATTCGGATACAAATTTACAGGAAAAAGCCAACAGAAATAATCCAGGTGGGCGTCATGGTGGCGACATTCAAGGAATTATAAATAATTTAGATTATCTGAAATCACTTGGTGTAACAGCACTTTGGAGTACGCCGTTGTGTGAAGATAACGACAAAGGCTATTCGTATCACACGTATGCGCAATCAGATGTATATAAAATTGATCCTCGTTACGGAACAAATGAAGACTATGTTCGCCTTTCTTCAGAAATGAAAAAGAGAAACATGAAATTGGTTAAAGATTATGTAACCAATCATTGGGGTGCAGAACATTGGATGTTTAAAGACATGCCAACATACGATTGGTTTCATCAATTTCCTGGTTACAAACAAAGTAACTACCGAATGACCACACAATATGACACAAACGCTTCTGCAATAGATGCAAAACTTTGTATGGATGGCTGGTTTGTGCCAAGTATGCCCGATTTGAATCAATCAAATCCTTTAGTATTAAATTATTTGACTCAAAATGCCATTTGGTGGATTGAATATGCTGATT
>JBIPOM010000135.1:0-5674 GCA_044379175.1 Flavobacterium sp.
TGCTGGAGGAGTAACCTTATCATCGTCAGAACAACTAATTGAAGCTATTGCGACCCATAAAAACATGATTATTTTTTTCATTTATAAAAATTATTTAATTACTATTTTCTCGGTTTGTTCACCTAAATCATTTTTAATCTTTAATAAATAAACCCCTTGTTGTAAGTTAGATACATTTATTGAATTTTGTTTTGTGATATCAAAACCTGTAAAAACAACTTTACCAGTAATATCTAACACTTTCACTTCTGTTGGTAAATCTGTATCAACTGTAAATATACCATTTGATGGATTTGGGTACACTTTTATCTTGGAAACATCAAAAGATTCATTTGATAATTGTTGTGTTGCAATACCAGAATTCATAATTTCTTTACTATTAAAATCCTGAACAAAAACAATTACATCTAAATCTGTATACTCTTCAATAAAAGTTGATGCTAAATTAATAGATAATCCGGTTGAAATCATCGTATTTGCAGTACAATTTAAAATTGTTCCATTCGCATCTGGCATCATTTTCATCATAACATTTTTAAATGATGTTTCACCATTTGTTGCTACGTTCCCCGTAGTAGTCTTTTCAACAACTACAACATGCAATCTAAATTGACCAGTAAGATAAGGTGTCGTGTTTACAGTAACATTCATTGTGCTTCCAACTAAGTTTTTAGTAGCTGAAAGTAAGAAATAACCCGGAACTGCAGCGTAACCATTTACTTCAGATTGAAGTGCACTTGTACTTCCACTACCTGCAGCTTTAGAATCAATAAATAAAGTTGGTGCAGCAGTAACTTGATAATAGTTTCTTCTAGTTCCAGTCTCAGCTGTATAATATGGATCCCCAGCACCTGGCCAGTTAACTTGGTAATTAATTAAAGATACATTATTTGAATTTGCATTATAATAAGGTGTAAACATATTTGCATTATATCCGGCACAAGGACCACAGGTAGAACTTGTAAATTTTTCAAGCAAGGGTCTTCTGGTTGTAGAATTACTTGCTACTCTTATTACTTTAATTAGTTCGTTATCTGCTAAAAAACTATCTGTAAGACCGTTAGGACTAGTAACCCAAACTTTTAAATTATATAAACCAACGGTTGGTGACCAGGTTACTGAATGAGAAAAATTGTAAGTAGCGCCAGATGCCACATTCAAACCAGTAAGATTTTGTGTATTTACAACGCCATTATCAACTTGCCAGTTTAAAACTGCAGAATTAACTGCACTAGAACCATTATTTCTAAATGAACCTGTTATAGCTGAAGGTGCATTTCCTACAATTGTTGAGCCTAAAGAAATACTTTGCATTCCTAAATCGTTAGGAGCTAGTTGTTGCACTGAAACAGCATCTACAAAAGTATTGTTACCGTATTGAGATGTTGCGACTAATCTAATAAATCTATTACCCGCAGTAGCTGCTGGAATATTAAATTGATATACATACCATCCTTCTGCAGCTACTACCGGAGATAAAGCCATTGATCTATGTACGGTACCCAATAAAGTTGCCGCTGAAGGAGCAGTTGTAGCAGTTGATACCATGTGGACATCAATTTTGTCCGCATCTGTATTATAACCATTATCTCGATACATGGCAAATTTAACCGAATAAAAGTTTGAGCCTACTAATGAGAAAGATGGAGATGTTAACGCAAACACATTGGCTGGATTTGCAGCTACAATATCATAAGAAGCAAACTTAGCCATACCAGCACCTGAATATGGTATACAATCAGGATTAGTACCGTCAGAAACGCTAGACCAGCCTGGATTTGTTGATGTCCCCGACAATTTAACAACAGACCAGTTTAGTGCAGAATCAAAATTTTCAGACATTATCACTTGCGCATTCATTTGAAATGCCGCAAATAATAATGCAAATAAAGTAATTTTTTTCATTTTTGTAGTTTTATAGATTTTCATCACAATAATAACAAAATTTTTTTTAAAACCAACAAAAAAAATTTAAAAAAATCAAATTTTAACATTTAAATTCATTAAAAAGTAGTTTTAACTATAAAAAAGGTAAAATTTCATTTTTTAATCTATCGTACTCTCCCTGAAGAATTAATCCGTTGTCTACCAATTTTTTATAGTTGGCTAGTTTGTCAAATAATTCATCTTTTGAAAATTCAGATAGCTTTTTTTCGTGCGACGGAATAGGTTCTTCTAATTCTGTATCTTGAACTGCTGGCATAATTTCTGCAAAATGCGTTACTTCTTCTATTTGAACCTCTTCTATTTCAACTGATGTATTTGAATGTGAATTTGAGTTTGTCGCAACACCATTTTTCAAAATATCCAATTGTTCTTTAGCATATGTATATAATTTACGTGCTTGATTTTTTGGTAAATATTCTACCGTATGTGTTAAATCGGTTTTCGTTGAAAAAGAAAAATCGGCACCCAAAAATCCTTCTTTTACAAAGGTACCCACAATATCATCCCAATCGTAATCCATAAATTCCATAGACAATCCTAAATTTTTGGGTTTGCATAAAATAATACGTTTATTAGTGACTACTATACTATCTGGAAAAACGGTGATTGCAGGTTTTTTCTGAACCGCTATATAACCCACTTCTTCATTAGACATTAATAAATTTTCTAATTTAGAGGTGATTTTTTCAATCGCTTTAGGGTCTTGGTCTTCGTTTAATATTTTTTTTAAATTATCAATCATTTTGTTGAGTTTATAAGTTTACGGGTTAAATGTTTAAAATATAGTATCAAATGTAATGCCTAATTTTCAAATTCTTGAATTTCCAATTGTATTTTTTTAGTTAAACTTTTAAAAACCAAATCGTAAGAATCGTTAATTAACTGACACATCATTTTATCGTTTACATCCGAATGAAATTCTATCGTATTCCAATGTTTTTTACTCATATGATAGCCTGCTTGAATGGCTTCATATTCCACTCGAAGTGTTTCTGCTTTATCTGGATCGCATTTTAAATTTAAACTTGGTTCGTTCCTTTCCCATTGTTTTAAAGATGTTAAACAAAACATTTTTCCACCTACCTTAAACACCAAAGTATCTTCATCGAAGGGAAAATGTTCGGTTACTCCTTTTTTAGATAAGCAAAATTCATATAGTTGTTGGATGTTCATTTTTGAGTAATTATTGAAAAGTAATTAGTCATTTGCTTCCAAACCATATAAAACTGGTTTACTAGGACTTGCATCATTTTCAAATGAAGCAATTTGCAAATTCAAAAAATAAGTGCCGTCAGAAACGGAATCGTCCACATAAACTAGCTCTGTGATTGTGCACTCTAAACGCGCATCATCGTTTAAAATTGTCGTATTTTTTACATTCCAAAACGCTTTGTGAGCGAGTAACTTTCCTTCATCTTCTTCTCTGTCTACACTTGGTAAATCGATAAGAAGGTGTTTGATTCCGATTTCTCGAATATAAACTGCCGCTTCTTCTAACAAATAAGGAGGATTGGTATGCGAATAGTTTTTAGATTTTTTATCTGAACTATTTGGTAGCGTTCGAATGATTATGGCCTCAGGCGTTTTTCCATTTAAAGAATTTTCAACTTGACTTTTCGTAATTACAAAATCGACATTTCTTTCTTCGGGCGAAATAGAAACTAATTCAGCCATAAAAAAAAACTGTTTCAAACACTGATTGATAGAATAAAAATCGTTGGTAATATGTCCTAAACACTCAGTATGCGTACCATGCCCATGCGGGTTGAAAAATATATTATTAAAATTGGTTGAACTTCCTTCAGACACTTTACCTATCCAATTTTCAAAAGTTACGGGTTCAATTACCGGTTTTTCAATATACCACGCAATCGGATTAGTATCCGTATTAGATAAAGGTAAAGAAATATCAATGGGTTTTGATAAGTCGATGTTGAAGTTGTTTATAGTTGCTTTCATTTTTTGCACGCGAATTTAACGGATATTATAGCGCAGATTTAAACAGATTTTTAAAATCTGCTGGGTTGCCTGTCTAATCTGCGTACCAATATCAGTCCAAATTTAGCAAAAACAAATCACTTGCAATACCATCGCTTAAAAATTTTCCTTTTTTAGTGGTTTTTAAAATATTATTTTCAACTTCTAACAAATTATCTACAATATATTTTTCCGCTTGTTGGTGTAAATACTCCAAATAGCGCCTTCCAAATTCGGTTTGAATTCTTTCTAAAGAAACGCCCCATATGGTTCGTAAACCCGTCATAATATATTCATTATACTGATCCGTTTTTGATAAAATTTCCGTTTCTGACGGGAACTTATTTTCTGAAATTGCTTTTAAGTACAATGAATTATTTGACACATTCCAACTTCTACTTTTCCCATTAAAACTATGCGCAGACGGACCGATTCCAATGTATTTTTTACCTAACCAATAGGCGGTGTTATTTTTTGAAAAATAATCTGGTTTTCCAAAATTCGATAATTCATAATGTATAAATCCGTTTTCTTGTAATTTGTCAATTAAAATATGAAAATGTTGTTGTGCTAAATCGTCATCTAAATTAGAAATAGTTCCCGATTTTATCATTTTATGCAATACCGTTTTGGGTTCCACCGTTAAAGCATAACTGGAAATATGTGGAATAGTAAAACTTAGTGCCGTTTCTATGTTTTGAAGCCATTTCTCATTACTCATATTTGGCATTCCGTAAATTAAATCAATAGATATATTGTCGAAATGTTGTGTAGCAAATGCTAAACATCTTTTAGCTTCTTCCGAATTGTGTGCCCGATTCATAAGTTGTAAATCATCTTCAAAAAAAGATTGAATACCAATGGATAAGCGATTTATTGGTGAATTAGCAAATTGAAGAATCGTTTCTTCATCTAAATCGTCAGGATTGGCTTCTAAAGTAATTTCTGGATTCTCAATTACATTATAATTTTGGTAAACGGAATTAATCAAAAATCGTATATCGTCAATTGACAAAACGCTTGGTGTTCCTCCTCCGAAATAAATGGTTTCTACTACTTCATTTTGAAATTCGTCTTTTCGAAATTCCAATTCTTTTACCAAAGCCAAGACCATTTCATGTTTCTTCTTCATTGAAGTAGAAAAATGAAAATCGCAATAATGACACGCTTGCTTGCAAAAAGGTATGTGAATGTAGATTCCTGACATATTTAGTTTACAGTCGCAGTCGCAGTTAGCAGTACTTAGACTGAAAACTGAGACTGAAAACTTTTATTTTTTAATTCTCGTTTCGTTCTGTTTCACAAAAGCATCCCAACCTGAATAACTTGTGGTTCCCACCACTTTTCCAGTATTGAAAAAATGACAAACCGCAGCTGCTAAACCATCAGTAGAATCTAAATTTTTTGGTAAGGTTTTAAGTCCTAATAATTGTTGTAACATTTTTGCTACTTGTTCTTTACTGGCATTTCCATTTCCTGTAATGGCCATTTTTATTTTCTTGGGTTCATATTCAGTAATTGGAATTTCTCTTGATAAACCTGCGGCCATAGCTACTCCTTGTGCTCTTCCTAATTTTAGCATCGATTGCACATTCTTTCCAAAAAAAGGTGCTTCAATAGCAATTTCATCAGGATGATAGGTATCAATTAATTCGATAGTTCGCTCAAAAATTCGTTTCAACTTCATATAATGATCGTCCATTTTATTAAGTTGTAATTCGTTTAACTGAATAAACTCCATTTTTTTATT
>JBIPOM010000137.1:0-5640 GCA_044379175.1 Flavobacterium sp.
CGAAAAATCTTGGAAAAAAATTATTGTACAATAATACAAATACGTTCTTTTCATTGTAAACAAATTAAATTCCTCGGCATTAGCTGGGGATTTTTTTAGCAGCACACAACCCCTTTCCAACCCGCATTTTGTCCTGCTATCGCCTTTATCTTGCTTGCCCTACGGGACTACGCAAGGATATCGGCTCTATCAGGGCTATACTTGACATGTAGTTTTTCAGTTGACTTTTTTTGCTTATTTCAGATAAAAAAACCCTGTTAAAGTTTGAACTCCAACAGGGTTTGAAAAATTACATTATTCGCAAAAAACAATGAAATTTTTAACATTTTTTATTTGCAAAAACCATAGTTATCTTTTTCATTTAATTTCCTTCTATTTTATCCAAAAAAACCACTTCATTCGAAGTGGTTTATACAATTAGCTAAAGGAAAGATTTATTTTTCTGAATAGATTATTACCTCGTTTCTTATTTTATCCAAAATATAAAGATTGCCTAAATAACAGCCTAATAAATAAAATTCGCTTTGTCTGTTTCGGTATTCATAAGGAAAATCATCTTTACTTTTATTATCATTAAAACTTATTTCTGAACCATTTAATGTAAAATCCCATTTGTATGCTATAGGGTCTCCTAGACTACGACCACTCACATTTATCCACGTTTTTCCTTTTACTCTCTCGGGCATCCAAGCAAACCTATCAATTATAAAAAATAAAAGAAATATACTAATAGCTATTTTGATGTTTCTCTTTCTCATAATTATCTTTTTTTACCAGATTGATGTTCATACCTAATAAAAATTCCCCGCTGCCGCGCGAATCCTTTCGCGTGGTTTTACATTTTAAAATACTGAAAAACACAAACACCATCTAACAATTCTTTTTGTCCTGCATAATCTGGTGCCCCCGCTGCCGCGCGAATCCTTTCGCGTGGTTTTACATTTTAAAATACTGAAAAACACAAACACCATCTAACAATCCTTTTTGTCCTGCATAATCTGGTGCACTGCTATATTTGTAATCTTCAGGTCTAAACACAAACCCTTCTTCAACTGGATTGTTATGGATATATTCAATTTTTTGTTGAATCACTTCATTACTCCATAATTCTATTGGTTTGTTATCATGTCTCCAAAACTGATAATTGGTAGTATTAGAACTCTTCTCAGCTTCTTTTTTAAAATAATCCAATAAAAATTCTTTTCTGCTTTCTCTTGAATTTTCTTGAATAGCTTTGATAATGCTTCGGCTCGTAAACCTTTTAAAGTCACCTAACAATAATTCTGGCTTTTGGTTTTCTATACTTCTAAAAATTAAATGAACATGATTTGTCATTATACACCAAGCATGAATTTCCATGCCTTTACTTTGCTGACAAAATTCAAGACTTTCTACAATTAAATCTTTGTACTCATTTCTTGTAAAAACGTCTAACCAACCCACAACTGCAAAGCTAACAAAATACAAACCTTCTGAATTATGAAATTTATAATTTCTGCTCATTTATACTTTTGCTTAAAGTTTAACCCAAATGTAAAAAAAAAATATCTTTTTATACAATTACCACGCGAAAGGATTCGCGCGGCAGCGGGGGGATAAATTACCTTACAGCCAAAGCTGTTAATTTATATTTTTTACCTCAAAAAATCATTCATTTCTAAAAATTTTAAACTGATTGGTATTCCTAATTTTTTTTGCTTAATTTCGAATTCTGTCTTACCAAGCGGACCATAAATAAAATTTGTGTTATTTTCTGTTATTTCTTTTTTATTTACTATCCAATACTCTTTAGTTGTGTTTTTTTCTATTCTTTTTTCTAATTCAATTCTGGAGAGTTTACTATAAGGATCTTCTTTTTTTGTTATTTTATCTATGGGCTTAACAATTGCAATAATAAATTCATTATCACAATTAATTTTCAAAATATCACCATAAATAATATTACTTGATGTACCAGGATATTTTTCATTTAACGAAATTAAAGAAACATATCCATTTCGATCGTAATCTAAATAAATATCCTTGCTTAATTTATAAGGCAATCTTCCGTTACAAGACTGTAAAATAATTAAAATTATAACTAGTGTTTTTTTCATAATATAAATTATTTTGGAATTGTTATTGTCCCCCGCTCGTGCGAGCATCTTGCTCGTAACCACAAACATAATTAATTAATATCAATTTCTAAAATGGTTTAGTCGTCGTTATCGTTATTTCTTGCACTACAATTTACTATTGTAAAAATGTCTATCCAATTTAATGAAGTAAAAGAAACAAAATAAGCACCGTCTTTTTCTCCAAATTTATATTTTCTACTCATAATAAAAAATGTAAGTTATGAAAAAAAACCATAATTTTTTTGCGTTATGTTTTTTAAAACTTTGTGGGTACGAGCATGATGCTCGCACTAGCGATATGGGTTAGTTTTGATCGCGCCAGCTCAAGGTGTACAAAATGCACCAAAAAAAACATTTTTTTTTGTTGTAAAAATTAAAAATTACCAATAAAAATCATTGACAATACAATAATCGTACAAATTAAGACAATAAAAAAACGCAAACCTTTGATAATTAAGGGTTTGCGTTTTATTTAGTGACCTCGTCTGGATTCAAACCAGAAACCTCTTGAGCCGTAATCAAGTGCGCTATTCAGTTGCGCCACGAGGCCTATTTTGTGGGTGCAAATATAAAACTAAATTCTGTAAATTAAAATATAATTTTTATTTTTTTTCAATAGCACGAAGGGTTACATAATAACGCCAGGCAATAATTAGTTTTTGAATTTTTGTAGCTTTCGCTAAATCAATACGTTGCTTGGAAAAACTCGGTAAAATTATTTTATTAATTTTAGCTACTATTTTAAACATTTTTATTCTTTTAATGCAAAAGTACTAAAAAATAAATCCAATCTTAAAGTTATTTAATCTCATTAATTTAAAATTTTATACTCTGTTATAATAAAAAACAGTATTTTCTTTCAAAAATAAACCTTAATTTTGTGGGACTATGCAAAAAATCATTACTATACTTAACAAACGAGCTCGATTTGACTACGAAATTATAGACAAATATGACGCTGGTATTGTATTAACTGGTACAGAAATAAAATCGATTCGATTAGGAAAAGCTTCCATTGCAGAGAGTTTTTGTGAATTTAATGACCAAATTGAATTGTTTTTAGTTAATGCAACAATTGAAGAATATGCTTTTGGTACCCATTATAATCATAAAGCTAAAAGTGAACGCAAACTTCTTTTAACAAAAAAAGAATTAAAAAAATTAGATAAAGATTCTGATAATAAAGGGTTAACGATTGTTCCGCTCAAATTATATACAAATGAAAAGGGTTTTGCCAAAGTGGAAATTGCCTTGTGCCGTGGAAAGAAAAATTATGACAAACGTGAAACTTTAAAAGAAAACGACACGAAAAGAGATATCGCTCGAATAAAAAAAGAATTTAGATAATATAAGTGAATACTTATTTTTAAGATAGTTGGGACTTTTAATAAAATCCAAATAAAATAAGTACAAACTAGTACCACAAATCACATTTAAAACCTTAAATAAAAGAAAAACTTGAATTGAAGTTTTTTCGTTCTAATATCTTATCACTATTGTCCGATTAAAAAAAAGGTAATTAAATTATTTCACGCAAAGAAGCCAAGTTTCACACTTAATTTCTTTGCGTTTCTGCGACTTTGCGTGATTTTTCAATAAACAAGCTAAAAATTAAAAAAACCAATAAAATATATACTTAACAACTACTATTTTGGTTTTATCGGACAACAATGATATCTTATATAAAAATGTATAAATCAGTTGAAAGCTAAAAAAATTTATTTTTTTCTAAAGAATGTAATGAAATTAAAAGTACAAACTTAAATCCTATTCCACTATTTTGAGTTGCTCAAGTAAATAAAAATTAATCCTCTTCGTCAATTTGCACGGCTTTGCTATACACACGCCATTTTTCAATACAAGACGTAATTTCAACTGGAATTTCACTGGTAAATCTTAAAAATTCTCCAGAGGTTGGATGTTCAAAACCTAGAGTTCTAGCATGAAGTGCCTGCCTAGGTAAGGTTTTAAAACAGTTATCAATAAATTGTTTGTATTTAGTAAACGTTGTGCCTTTCAAAATTTTATCACCTCCATAACGTTCATCATTAAAAAGCGTGTGCCCAATATATTTCATGTGTACACGGATTTGATGCGTTCTTCCAGTTTCTAACTGGCAAGAGACTACAGTAACATAACCGAATCGCTCTATCACTTTAAAATGAGTAATAGCGGGTTTTCCTTGCTCGCCTTCAGGATAAACGTGCATTTGCATTCTATTTATGGGATGACGGTCTATATTTCCTTCAATTGTTCCTTCGTCTTCTTCAATATTTCCCCAAACAATTGCATAATATTCACGTTCTGAGGTTTTTGCAGCAAATTGTTTGGTCAAATGCAACATGGCTTCTTCGGTTTTAGCAACTACTAAAAGTCCAGAAGTATCTTTATCAATCCGATGAACCAATCCAGGTCTTTCACTACTATTCATTGGTAAATTATCAAAATGATACGCCAATGCATTTACTAAAGTTCCCGAATAATTTCCGTGTCCAGGATGCACCACCATACCTGCAGGTTTGTTTACAACAATAACTTGATCATCTTCATAAACAATATCAATTGGAATATTCTCTCCTTTTAATAAATGTTCATACGGCGGATGTTCTAGCATCACTCTAATTACATCGTCTGGTTTAACTTTATAATTGGATTTTACAGCGCTATCATTTACGAAAATAGTTCCCGCATCAGCAGCTTTCTGTATTTTACTTCTTGTAGTATTTTCAATACTGTTTATCAAAAACTTATCAATTCGCAAAGGTTGTTGTCCTTTTGCTATCTCAAACCGATGATGTTCAAATAAATCTTCATCAGCCGTTTCATTCTCATCTATAAATTCTTGCATTATCTTGTAGTATCAATTTCTATGTTTTGTTCTCCATTTTGCAAGGAATCTAAATCTGCATCTGTAAACATATCCTTTCCATCACCTAAAACAAAATCAATTTTAGAATTTTTCATTAATTTGTCACCTGCTTTTACTGGTTTTCCATTATATGTTACTTCTAAAACAATATCTTTAGCTAAATCTGGTACATATTTCAATTCGCCCTCAACTAAACCTAATGCTCTTAATGCGTTTGTAGCTTGTCGAAATGTTTTGTTTTTTAAATCTGGAAAAGTAACCATGGCATAACCGCCAGCATTAAGTTTTACATAAATTTTTCGGCCGTCTTTAACTTTAGAACCCGCTATTGGATCTTGCTCAACAATGCTATATGGTGGAAATTCTGGACGAAATTCTACTGTATCTAATAAAAATACTTCTAAACCTTCTTCATCAAGTTTTTCTTCCGCAATTTCTAATTTCATCTTAGATAAATTGGGTACATTAATTTCTTCGCCGTGATTGGTACTGAAATCTAAAAACTTCACAAACGCAACTAAAAATACGATAACAATCACTAATGCAAAAAATAAATTTTTGAAAAATGTGGAACTCGTTAAAAACTTTCTTAAACTCATTGAAATATATTTTCGCAAATATAAGAAAAGTAAAACATTTTATGATATTTTTGTA
>JBIPOM010000027.1:0-19887 GCA_044379175.1 Flavobacterium sp.
TTTAGTAGCTACTTTGCCCACGCTTTCTCTTTGTGATCCTTTGATCGTAATTGATTTCATTTGAAATAAATTAAAATTAATAAAAAATAATTGGTTAGTAGTTTAAAGGAATGAACATCTTCAAACCCACTAACTTTACATTAAAAACTTCCCACTAATGGAAGTATTGTTTTGAACCATGTGCATTACTTCTGCAAATAATGGCGCACAGCTCACCACTTTTATTTTCTTAGATTCTTTCTTTAACGGAATAGAATCTGTAACGATTAACTCTTCTAATTTTGAGTTTTCAATTTTTTCATACGCCTCGCCAGATAAAATAGCGTGAGTACATATGGCTCTAACACTCAAAGCACCTTTTTCAATCATCACATCAGCGGCTTTTGCTAATGTTCCACCAGTATCAATCATGTCATCAACTAAAATAACATGTCTGCCTCTTACTTCACCAATCAATTCCATGGTATCGATAACATTGGCTACTTTTCTTTGTTTATAACAAATAACCACATCTGATTCTAAAAATTTAGAATACGCATACGCTCTTTTAGAACCACCCATATCTGGTGATGCGATAGTTAAATTTTGTAATCCTAAACTTCTTACATAAGGTAAAAAGATAGTGGAAGCAAACAGGTGATCTACTGGTTTTTCAAAGAATCCCTGAATTTGATCTGCATGTAAATCCATGGTCATAATTCGGGTAGCTCCTGCTGTTTCTAATAATTTGGCAACTAATTTAGCTCCTATTGGCACTCTTGGCTTGTCTTTTCTATCTTGCCTTGCCCATCCAAAATAAGGGATAACAGCTGTTATATGTCTGGCAGATGCTCTTTTTGCAGCATCAATCATTAACAATAATTCCATCAAATTATCTGCACTTGGAAAAGTGGAACACACTAAAAACACACGAAGCCCTCTTATTGATTCTTCAAATGATGGTTGAAATTCACCATCACTGTATTTTGAGAATGTTACCTTACCTAGCGACACACCATATCTTTTGGCAATTTCTTCTGCTAGATACACACTTTGAGAACATGCAAATATTTTTGCTTCAGGCTCTTTGTATGACATTTTAATTTGTTGTTTTGTAGTTAGTTAGTTGTTGTGTTGTGCAATTTGGGTGCAAAGTTAGTAATAAAATTGAACTCTGAAAGTAAAATTTTAAGTATTTTTATATTGAAATTAGAAACTTTAGTTATATTTGCACTCACTAAAAAAAGTAGATAGGTAAATAGTAATTTATTTTTTACTTTTTAATGCCCGGATGGCGGAATTGGTAGACGCGCACGACTCAAACTCGTGTTCCTTGGAGTGTGGGTTCGATTCCCACTCCGGGTACAAAAACGGAAAGGCTGTCATTATTGACAGCTTTTCCTTTTTTAGCACCTTCCAAACCCTTGCTATTTCTGGTTAAAACGTTGATTACTTCATTCATATTTGTGGTTCGACAACACTCATTCCCTAAAATTAGCTTATCCGTAAACAGTGAACCAATGAGCATTTTTTTTCCTTCATTATCTGTTTCATTGAACAGTATATCAAGGTTTTCAACTAAAGTTAAACCAGTTTCCAGATAATCGTTAACATTTTCGTTATTAAGCTCCAAAGCTTCGATTTCAAGCTCCAATCTTCTTAGTTCAGAACTATATCGCTCAACGATACTTGTGTATCGGTCTGCTGGTAATTGATTAGTAAGCCTCATATCATCTGCATTTTCCAATTGTTCAAGGATTTGCTTTCTTCTTTCTTTCTTTTTACTTAGTTCAACTGCTTTATGGCTGTTAGATTCCTTAACAACATCACTCATTACGTCAATAAATGCATCTTTAATATTTGCGTTGATTTGGATGGAAGTTAGTAAATCAGCAATTCTTGTTTCTACTTTTTCCTTGCGAACTCTAGTTTGGCATTTACCTCTACAATGGTAGTATCCATATCTTTCATTTCTTCCTCTGGAGTAGCTACCTGTGATGGTTTCACCACAGATATCACAGGTTAGAAATTGTCTAAGTGGGAAGTCATATACCTTTTGATTTGACTTCAATCCTTTCCATCGTTTATTTTTGAAAACCTCTTGTACTTTCAAAAAAGTATCCAAGTCAATCAATGGCTCATGAACAGCATCAACCACAAATGCAGATTCTTTTTTGAACTCTGGGACTTCAATTTTACCAGCATATACGATGTTTTTTAACATGATATTAAATGAACTTTTCTCTAAGGTCATCCCTTCTTTTTTCAATTTTTTACGCACAACTTCAGCGGGTTCTATACCCAAAGCAACTGATTGAAACGCTCTAGTTACGAAGTGAGCATTCTCATTTGGTATTAGCTTACTTCTTTTGCCTTTTGAAACACCTCGTTCTGTTCTTGAACCATCTCTGTAACTGTCATAACCATAAGGTGCTCTAGATGCATAGTAACCTTCACATTTGGCTTGATAGGTTCCATTTATTGTCCTACTAGAAATTTTGTCCCTTTCTACCTCGCCAGCAGTCAAATATATTGATAGTACCATTTTATTGTCACAGTTTGACATGTCAAGGTACTGCTCGGATGCATTCAACTCTATACCAAGCGTCTCAAATTCACGAATTTCTTTCAATGCTTGTTCGATGTTGCGAGAAAATCTATCCCACCGTGCGTATAATACTTTATTAATAGATTTTCTATTTGCTTTAGCAAATGACTTTAATTGTTTCCACTCTGGTCTGTTGAAGTTTTTGGCAGAATGGTCGTCTCTATATGTTTTTACAATATTGTATCCCATGCCCGCACAGAATCTTTTTAAAGACTCTTCTTGATAATTTAGGCTAAAGCCTTCTGATTGTTCATCCGTACTTACTCTACAGTAAAGTATTACATTTATGTTGTTGTTTATATTATTGTTCATTTGAATTGTTTTTATAGTTTGTTATTTGTTTCATCGAGATTACCTCGATACCAATATTGCAGTAATCAATCATAATCTCCATCGTTTCTTCAAAATTTCTTGAAATTCTGTCAAAACTTTCACACAGCACTGCTGATACAGATTCAACGTTATTTTTTGCGTAATCCATCATGTTTTGCAGTTGTTGATTGTTCTTATTTGTTTGCGTATTATAGTCCGTAAAGATTTTTACAACATTATACCCGTATATGTTACAGAACCTTAAAAGGCGATTCATTTGTTCGTCTTTGTCAGTAAATAAGTCACTTGGGTTATTGTAGCTAACTCTGCAATAGAGTATTACATTTTCATTTTTGTTTTCGTTTTTCATTTTGTTAAATTTTTTTAGTTTTTGTAATGTTTTCTTGGCAAATAGTTGCCAAATTGTATAGTACATTTCGAATTATTTCAATTTCTCTATCGTTGAAATGCACACCTTTTCTGTTTAGTTTTTTTTTACATTCTGTAATTGATAACATTTTTCACTCTGTCGCCCATCTTCATTTTTTACTATGGCGGAAGAATTATTTTTTAGTCAAGTATGACCATTCCGAAACGCACGACCATGGCGAATCAGACACAGATAAAATGCAAAGAGCACAGTATCCCCGTGAGGCAAAAGATGCCTTCAAATCAAAAAAATGTTTGCTGAAAACCACTTTTTAAAAAACAAAGTGGTGAGTATTTGTTATACGACTAAACAGACTTACTGTCCTCTGCGGATTTTGAGTAAAAAAGAGTTACAGGAGCTACTTTTGTAGTTTATACCCTATGCCTCAATCTGTTACAAAGGTACTATTTTATCTGCATGGATGCAAGTCGCCAAACCAACTTTTCTACAAAAAAATTTTATTATTCTGATTTTCAATCAATTAAAAATCAGATTTTTACATGCTATCCTGTGTAAAGCTTTCCGTTGACAAAAAGCATCGAAACACCCATCTTTTTCATGATATGTTCAACCTCATTTCTTGAAAGATTTGTTGGTTCAACTACCATAAAAACATGTTTCGTTTTTTCAAGTTGATGTGTAATAGTTATCCTTTGCTTTTTCATTTTAGTTCAAACTATATTCATACTCTACTCCCAACATATTCTTTTTCTTGTGGTAATTTATCATCAAGAAGATTGAATCGCCTTCGACAACAAAATGAAAAAACTTCACATTGCTGATATACTTTTCAAGTATTGCTCCAAGTTTCTTCTGGTCAACTACTGTATCGTGTGGCAACCAAAATTCTATCATCGTTTCTACAGGTGATGTTCCTGTTTTATTCATGTTACTGAAAACTTCAAAACGGTGGCACTTATACCTTCTTGCGAGCTCCATGTAGATTTTATTTAATTGTATAAAGTGCATACTAAATCATATTACGGTTAATCATCACATTTTTCACCTTACAAATTGTCGCACTGGATGAACCTGTAATTTGAGTGATATCTCTCATAGGCATGCCTTTTTGTAGCTTCTTTACAATTGTCTGATGACGTTGCAACAATTTTTCATCAGTTTGAACTGCACCGATTTTTCGACCTTTAAATTTACCCAGAGCCTGTGCTACCTTAATACCTTCCATTGCTCTTTGCTTAATTTGATTTCGATTCATCTCGGCTATACTACCCATGCATGAAATAACCAGCTGTGCCATTGGATTGACATCACCATTTTCCAAAAGTGTATTAAACCCTTCTTTGATGGACTTCAAGTTGATTTTGTTTTTGGTAAAGAGTTCAATCGTGTTTAATATATCTATTAAGCTCCTCCCCAAGCGGTCAAGACTATCCACAGTTACCGTACATGGAACTGTTTGGTTAGTAATTTCATCAAACATTTTAACTGCTTCTGGTCGTTCCATAAACGGAACATTACCTTGGATGCGTTCCACATACAATCTTGAAGGGTCATATCCTTCATGATTTTTAAATGTTTCAATTTGTCTAGCTGAATTTTGAAGAACAGTTGACGTTCTGGAATAAAAGTAATAATTCATGAATCTTTCCTTTTTGGTTAATAATCGCTTTAGATTTAGACACTCAATTATTTTGAAACATTTCTACCGTAATTATTAAGTTTTATGTTATCAATTCTGCTTTAGAAAAATACCATAGTCTAATCTGTTGCAAATGTGCCAGGCAATTTATTAATAAACAAGTTTTTTACCTATTATCCTGGATTTCAATTAAATAAAATATTTTTTAGTGTTTTACCAGATATTTATTTCTAAAGAAATAAATATGAAAAATGAAGTGATAAAATTGAATGGGGGTCATGAGTTGACCATAAGAGGTATTCAAATAGAAACGACTTATGCAGAAATTCTTGCTGGCGAACCTACACTTGAAGATAACATTCGAATTTATGATAGTTTAGATGTGCCATCCAATTGGTATACAAGAAAGTGTGTGTTCTCAATGAAGAGTTTCGATTTGGATAAAAAAAAGTTTCTACCCTATACGGTGTATGTTTGGTTGGAATCACACAAAAGTGTGAACGACCCCAAGAAAAAATTTGATGGAAGTGAATTGGTTATTATTGGAACTATTGATAGTATTAATAACTTTTGCGTTCAAGAATTGATTAAAGATGTTCTCAAAGATTTTGATTGGGAGAAGTATGCTATTAATATTAAGTACTAATTAATATTCTAAATCAATATGTACTCCTAATAGTCTGCTTTCATCATTATCACTACTCAATTCAATAATAATATTATCCTTTATAATAGATTTGAAATCACTTTCATCTTGTTCTTTTTCAAGCATTTCATAGGTGTCTTGATTCAAAGATGCAATATATTGGAAACCTTGTTCGCCTAATTTATTTGCTAGTTTTAATGCTGGAAATCTTTGATGAGTATCCATATCTGAAAACAATCTACTGTCATGAAATAAAAACTTAACTTTATGATTCTTTTTCATAGTTAATAATAACAAATCAAAGCAAAATATTTTTACTTCATTAATTCCATCGGAAGAATCATCTTGAATCCTAGCTTCAATCGAATATCTTAGTTTATTGTCGCCACTATTATTTTCAATCGAAATTCCACCAAACTTATTAATATAAAATATTTTGACAAGTTCAGAAAAATTATCGGTTATCTCTTTTATCAATGAGTTACTAATATTTTCTAAATAGGTAGTAGTTGATAAATTATCTTGTGCCAAAAACAATTTTATTTCATCACCTCTTTTCTTATAATTTGAAATTAATTCACTTGATTTTTTTATTCTATCCAAATTAAATTTAAAATCATTCAATTTCAAATTAATTGAAGTAAAGTCTTCTAAACCGCCATGCTCATTTATATATTTCAAATTTTGATTATACTTTTTTTCAAGCTCGCCAACAAGTTTTTCGTGCAATAATATCTCATCAGCTAATTTCTTTTTTTCATTTTCAAATCTTGAAGTCCGCTGTTTTATAATGCTTTCATGAAATTCATTTACTTGATTAATTCTGTCTTGGATATTTATGTTTAATTCAATTTCTACTCTTTTAATAAATTCAATTACCTCATTTTTATTACTTATTGGATTTATTTTAATTGATTGTTCAATATTCGAAAGTAGTTCCTTGTTAATACTTATTATATTAACATGTTGTTTTATTTCAAACGATAATTTTTTAGTTTCTTCTTGAATATCTTTATAATTTTCGGCAACCTTAAATGAAGACAAATCATCTTCCAGAATTGATATTTTTTTTTCAAGTTCATTTATTTTCAAACTAATTTCACCTTCAATTCCAAAAACCGAATTAAAAATTTCATCTTTTTGTAAAACCTTTCTTAATTTATCAATTTTTGTAAATTCTTCTTTAAATTCAAATTTACGTTGAACTTTTATAGCATCTAATCCTAACAAGAATGAATTACTAAGTAAACTTCTATCTTCTTGTTCCTTTACTACAAAAGAGTCAAAATCATTATACTCCTCTTTTCGGGTTCTTAAAAATCTTGAAATTAGTGAGCGAAAAGAAATTTTTGATAATTCTTCTGGTACTTCAAATAAAAGAGATAACATTTTTGAATTAAAATCTAAAAGTTTTAACGTTTCATCATTCAATGTAATAACGCTTTGCTTTGTAGTATTTCTTTTTGCCGTGTAATTAATCCCATCAATTCTAAATTTCAAATAAAAATTTACGTTTGGAATTTTATTTGTTATTTTTTTATTTGCTTTAGTTCCTAAGCAGAACTGTACTAAATATAATGCAAGTGATTTCCCAACACCATTGTATGTGCTTTTTGAATCCTCAGAATTTCTTTTTCCAAGAATTAAATTAAGTCCATTCTCTTTAAATTTTATAGTTCTAAACTTTTTATCATCAGAACCCAACTCTATTAATTTCATTTTTTTAATATTAAGTTATTATCAAAAGAAACTTTATTTAAAATAAACAACAAATCAATGGCATATACTATTGATTCTAATGTAATCATTTGTTTAATTCCTTTATTATTAACATATTCGGTATATTTTTCAAGAATATCATCAACACTTATAGGTTTCTCTAAAAATGAAAAAATTATTCCAGCTATTACAATGTAGCTTTCATCGTATTTAGTATGCTTAGAAGGTAGTATCATTATCTGTTAGGTTTTTCAAATATGTCACAGCTTACAAAATAATATGACAATAAAACTAATGCTGAGTTTTTGGAATCTATTGATTTATCAATACAACAATCTTTTAAAAGTGCATAAAAAATCATATTAGATGAAATATTGTCATTTGAACTATATTCAATTTTAATATTGTTGTAAATATCATTCAAAATCGTTCCAACAAAATTTCTGCTTCTAGGATTATTTTCAAAATAACTTTCTAATAAATAATTTTGAGCTTCAGCCTTTAACAAATAATCAGAAATTGATACGTCAAGATTGTTAAACTCTATTTTGCTATGAAACTCCTCAAGATTCAAACTGTTATTTGGTGACGAATCACTGAAATTATTTTTTATATTTTCAATTGTAGCTCTTAATATTGGATAATCAATCGTTTTAATTTCACCACTTGGAATGTATCCAATTATTGTACTTTGACTAGTTAAATCTAAGCTTAAAAAATCATTTATTAAAGAATTGAAATCATAGAAAGAAAATTCAATTTCGGCAAACTCTTTTTTTAGTTCTTCTAATTTTTGAATTAACTGTGGAGGTATTCCTTTGGACTTATCATTTATAACAAATGAAAATTTTTTAATTGTACAAATGTTATTCCATTTACTATATAAACCCCTAAAATCTTCATCTAATTTTTTAATAGAATCAGATATTGTTTTTTGTTTTTTTATGTTTTCTGGAGCGTAAATTTGGAAAAAATGTCCTAGTTCTGAAATATAACCATCATTTTTCATATCACCCGTATTACCATAAGCTTTAATTTTCTGATATCTAGAATCTTTTAGAATCATAATATCACAAAACAAATCCTCGTAACTTTGCCCTTCAGCTTTTAATGCTAATACACTGATTGATAATTCGGAATATTTATTTTGGCTCATTATTGTAATGTGTTTTTGTTTAAAGCGAAATCTTCAACCTCTGTAAATTTACTCGCAACAATCATATCACTACCAACCGCTTGAAAGTGTGCCATACCACAGTCAATTTTAGCTTGTTCTTTTGGACGATTTCCAAATAAACCAGTATCTCCTTTAGTTTCAACAACAAAGAATAATTTCTCCTCATGTTTATCTTTCCATAGTACCGCCCAATCTGGATTATATGTACCCAAAGGCGTGTCTATTTTAAACCAATCTGGTAGCTTAGCATAGACCGAAATATTCTTACTTTGTTCAAACTGTGTCGCTAAATTAGACTCTACATTTGAATCATAAACAACATAGTTATATGGAGACTTTGTACTCTCTTTCAAGTTACTTTGTAAGTATCCAAACAGTTCTTGGTTTTCAAATAGTTCTTGGCTGTAATACTCAGCATCACCTAATTTTTGATATTTAATACCACTTATGATGTGCATTCGCATTTGTTCATTAATAATATCAACACAACCTTCAATGAATTTTTGTGGATTTATTTTGAAATATTTCAATCTGAATGTACCAGTCAATATTTTTACAATTGATTTTCGAGTCAACTGCGTCTCATTTTGTAAATAACCTACAATATCTGGTAATCTTTCAACTTGACCATATAAAGTCTCTGATTCATTGACAACATTCGTTACTCCTAAACCTCCAGTATCCATAGTGATTTTCCCTTTTGTATAGGTCAACTTACCACTTTTTACTTTTAATCGACTATCAATTGCCTTGATACATTCTCGAATTAGCTCGTCCGAATCAAATTTTACAGAAAATGTGGTTTTATATTTTACCCGTTCCCATAATTCTTTGAATTCTGGACTATCAATTACTTGTTTATTTACTTTAACTAATTGTTTTTTTGAACCGTCTTTAATTTCAAGTCTTCCAGCGGTTTCTTTCAGTGTATTGATAATTTGATTTCCTACCTGTGGGTTTTCAATAAATTCTTCTGGAATATTTATGGTGCCTTCTTTTAAAGCAATCCTAAGCGTATCTTGAACTTTACCTTTGCTATCAATATAACCAATAGCAACAAAATGATTGAAAAGTTCAGCCGATTTTTCTTGCCCTAAATAAACGGTGTCTGTTGTTGGATTACCCTCTTCATCTTCAATGTTAAGGATTTCAACAACAACATCTCCAAAACTGTGTGAAGCAAGAACCCCAAATTTAATACCTGTTTCTGATTCAATTTCTTTTTGAAACCCATCAACAAAATCAACATAAGATTCAGTCGCCATAACTGTCAAAGTGTTCACCTCATGACCATATACACGTTCACCATCTTGATTTACACACAAACGTAGTCCACGACCAATTTCTTGTCGCCTTCTAATTTCTGAGTTACCAGCTTCTTTTAGAGTACATATTTGAAATACATTTGGATTATCCCAGCCCTCTTTTAATGCCGAATGTGAAAAGATAAACTTCACTTTCTTCAAATTGTCTTTTCCATCATAAAAAGACAACAAAGTCTCTTTATCACGCATGATAAGGTTGTAAGTATCTTCATCAGCGTTTGTACTTCCACTGGTGTCTTTGAAGTATTCAAATTTATCTTTGGAATTGCTACGTTTGGATTTCTTATCTATAGAGAAGTAACCATTATGAATTTGACTAGATTCTAGTTCAATATCTTTAATTTCTGAAAATAAACTATTGTACTTCGGTTTTGTAATTAAACGACTGTATTCCTTTTCAAATATCTCTGCGTACTCACCATTTGTAGCATTACCATCCTCATCATAAATACGATACTTCGATACTGTATCAATAAAAAATAAGCTTAATACTTTAATGCCTTGAGGGTTTAAAATAAGCTCTTTATCCAGATGCTCTTCAATTGTTTTACGAATTAAAGCTGTTTTAATCTGCTTATCGTCAACATTGCCAATTGCTTCTCCTAAACGAATAATATCTTCTTTACTAGTAAAATCAATATATTCGTTGCCTTGAACTCCATAAATATCTTTGATGATATATCCTTCATATTCATCACGGTCTGTAAGTTCCCATAAATCTTCATTTTGTTTTACCCAAACTGGTTTTCTAGTAATTTTGCCGTCTTTAAAAATATCCAATTCGAGTTTAGCTGTTGGAAATCCTTTACTCAATTTAATTTCAAGTAATCTAATGTAAGCTTGGCTGTTTGCCCCTTCTGTTTGTACTGAACCTACTTCAATCTGCTTTACAAGTTTCTTTTCATACGCATCAACCGCATCCAACTTGTACATCAAGTTTACTTTTTCTTTATGGGTAGCAGAATAACGAACAATTGCTAATGGATTTAAGTTTTGTACTGCTTTTTTTCGCAAAGCGGTACTCATTGTCGTTTGTGGTTCGTCAATGATAATGAATGGGTTGGTGTTCTTAATCAAATCTAGTGGTTTATACCCTAACGAATCATTGTAACGATGGATAATATTTACAGATTTCTTTTCGTCATTTGGATTTTCAAAGCTTTTAGCAAACGCATCAATATTGATAACCATTATCTCCAGCTTATCATTCGTAGCGAAATCTCTAACTTCATTCAATTTACTGCTGTCGTAAACAAAGAAGTTGTAATTTTCGTTGTCATACAATTCTCGTAAATGCTCTTTGGTTATCTGTAGTGATTTGTAAACTCCTTCCTTGATTGGAATAGATGGAACAACAATGATATGTTTAGAAAACCCATATTTTGTATACAATTCCAAAATCGTTCTCAGATACACATACGTCTTACCAGTACCTGTTTCCATTTCAACAGTAAAATCCAATTCGTTACGATTAACTTCGCCACGCATGGATGGTTTTAAACCGTTACCCAATTGAATGTTTTGTACATTTTCCAATAGTTTACCTTCATTCAAAGTTAAACGGTTGCCATAACCCAAATCTGTGAATTCTAGGTTTTGCTGTTTTGCCAAAAATTCTGGTGAATAAACCGTAAAGTTAGACTCACAGGTTTCTTGACCTTTGAATATATCTACAATAGCATCTATCGCTTCCTGTTGGTAACTTAGTGCTCCGTCAAATTGTATTTTCATAATCTCTATATTTTGTTTTTATCTGAGTTATCAAATAACCATCAAATAAAAAATCGCTTTCTTTTCAAGGCTTAACGCCAATTTGCACTTCTAAAATCAAATAATCGTCAAATAAGATTTTCACCTTGCTTAACCGTATTAAAATCTAACTTAATTATATAAATGCCTTTATTATTAGTCATTTAAAACATTATTTTTAATGTTGCTTAAGCAACTTCAAATGTTTCTAACCAGTTATTGCTTCTTAAACATATACAACGCATTTATATCACGTTGCTTAGTGCTAATTCTATCCAATAATTTATCTTCAATTAACTTATTTAGATAACCTCTTACCGTGTTTTCATTAATTTGAACAAAAGCTACAATCTCGCTCAAGGTTGCTTGGTGTTGCGTGAAGAGGTAAAAGAATATTCTCTTTTGTGTTTCATTATACTTATTCCAATCCTTCTCGATTTTCTCCATTACCGAATCATGAATTGTTTTAGAATGACCACTAATTTTATTTCTTAAGATTAGATATACATTGCCGTTTTTTTCTGAATACTCTGGAATTGAAAGCATCGATTTTTCCATTGACTCATAAATTCGAGAAACTCCCTCATTTAATTGTCTTACATATCCTAAATCTTCTAAAACTCTTGCTAATCTTGGGTTTCTAGCAAATCTTTCAGACTTTATGTTTTCAATACTTACCTGTGCTGGTAAAGGTCCGCTATTACTAATTTCAAGGCGGTCATCAAAGTGTTTGATGTAAATAGCGTTTCCTTGAACGTTGTAAGAACGGTGACAAAGTGCGTTAACAATTCCCTCAAGCCACGCTTCTTCTGGATATTCTGGTACTTTTTTAAATTTTCCAGATTCTAAGTCTAAGAAGTAGTAATCTTTGAATGAAGCTTTTAAGAACGCCTTGATTTCATCTATCAGTCTAGGAACATTGTTTTCGAATCGTTCATCTTTTACTACGTTGTGACTCACACCTGTTAAAGCTTCCGTTCCTTCATAGCGAATGTATCTTACTGATGCAGATGTAATGTATTTTTCTGGTTCTTTTACAAACAATAGTACCGAAGCATTTTTGAATAAGTATTCGTCTGCCTTTTTTGTAGCTAAATGTCTTTTTACTAGTAAATCGAGTATAGTTCCTTTATAATTAAGCTTCAACTTATATTCTTGTAATAATTCTAGGTCTAGGTCTTCTTGCTCAAAGTCTTTTACTGTTTCTTCTTCAAATCGTCTGATAGATTTATCGTATTCCAGTTTTTTAATTCGGTCTAGGTCTAATAGTCTATTCGAATCGTGAACTCTTAAAAAGTATTTTTTATTATCCTTGGTGCAAAAAATACGTTCTAATTCCTGTTCAACATGGAACAGGAACACAAGCTTTTCATCTATTTCAATTTCCTCTAATTCTACATTACAAGCTGGATGAATAAAATCAAAAACTAATTTTCGGTAATCATCCAACTTACTGCCAAGTGTATTGAGGTCTTCAATAGTGCCGTCATCAGCAACGCCAAATGCCAGTATTCCACCATCAGCATTCAACATACCAATTAATTCTTCTGCTATTTTTATTGGCTTGATGTCATTTTCACCAAGTCCTTTACGTTCAAAGTATTGATTCTCGACTTGCGTTTGAAGATACTCTTTCGTAACCAACGTATTTATTTTTGAAACTGAATCACTCATTTTTGACCTTGCTTAATTAGGTGTAAACCTTGCTTATTTTTATAAACCCCTTGATTTTAAAGCTTTTTCACTTTGTTAATAACCTTGCTTAATTGTGAATAAATCTTGTTTAAATACTTTTAATTTCACTAATTCCAAATCGTTTCAAGGTTTGCACAGCGTTTGCTTTTTCGACATCTGAGAAACCACTGTCTTTGAAAATTACTCGGCATGTAGCTGGATTTAGTTCTTGTTTCCAAGCTCCAATCCCTTCTGCAACTTTGTTGTTGATATCATCTGCTAAACAAATAAATAACGCTCCAAAACCAACACTAAATACCTTTTTACCATCTATTAACTTTTCATCAATTGGAAGCGTTAAATCTAAGCCGTACTTCAATAATATCTCAAACATCACATCTTCTTCGGTGCGGTCTGTTTTAATGTTTTCTTGAGCTTCAAATAGGCTAGTTTCTAGGTCTTCTGGATTACCATCCCAACCTTTGATGTTGGAACTATCCAATTTAAACACCTTAAACCCAAGGTCAAGTTCTTTTGCTATATCGGGATTTTCTTCAGCTATTTTTTTGCCCGCTCTGCGAATGCGTTCTTTTCCTATTTCTGTTATTGTTTTGTAACCAGCAATTGAAGCTTCACTTTTTTCATCTGTTGGTTCTGGTAATTGAACCATTATGAACTTCTTTTTTGAAGTCAAATTTTCTGAATTTATTGCCATAATTGCGTGAGCGGTGCTGCCAGAACCAGAGAAGAAGTCAAGTATTACAGCATCATCACTACCTCCAATTGTAATTAAATTTGAAAGTAACAATGTTGATTTTGGAAAATCAAAAATTCTTTTTTCAAATATTTTTTCTAATTTAATACTAGCTTCTTGATTACTACCGAAAGAGGTGTCCCAAAAATCATTTGCAATTTGACCTGTTGATTTATGTAAATAAATTTTTCCATATGGCTGTTCTTCACCACTAGAAGTCCATAGAATTTCTTTGTTTTTGTCTTTTTCAATAAATTCGTCTTCCTTAATCATCCATGGACCGTTCAAAATTTTTCCGTTTTTTGTTTTGACTTCATAAAAATGTCTACCTCTTGTTTTGTGAAGTAAAATTGCCCTTCTAAAACTTCCATTTTCGTCTTTATAACTGTATTCTTTTTTCGCTTTTTCAGTCAATGGAATTTTATTTAAACTTAAGTATTGAACATTTTTACAATAACATAAAATATACTCTTTTACTCTTGCAATATTGCCAATATTAGCTTGATTATCAGATTTTCTCCATGCAATCTGGATTACAAAATTATCTTCTCCAAAAATTTCATCTGAAATTTTTCTTAAATTATCTACCTCATTATCATCAATACTCATAAAAATTACTCCATCGTCCTTTAATAGGTTTCTGGCTAAACGCAAACGGGGGTACATCATATTTAACCAATTAGAATGGTAACGCCCATCACTATCAGAATTGGTCGAAAGTTTATTTCCTTCGTCATCCACTTGCCCAGTAACTTGTTGGTAGTTTTTAAGGTTGTCTTTATAGTTATCTTTATAAACAAAGTCTTTACCCGTATTGTAGGGTGGGTCAATGTAAATCATCTTTACTTTGTTGGCATAGCTTTTTTGCATGAGTTTCAATACTTCCAAGTTGTCACCCTCAATGTAAAGGTTTTTGGTAGTATCCCAATTAACACTTTCTTCTTTGCTAGGTCTCAATGTACCTGTACTCGGCTTATGAGCTTCTCTTCGGGCTTGAGCTTTTCCAGCCCATGTAAAGCGGTAGTATTCTTCCCCTTCTTCTAGTTCTTCCCCCAAGATTTCTTGTAGTGCCTTGAAATCAATTTTTCCTTCGGTCACAATTTCTGGGAAAAGTTCTCTTAGTTTATTAATGTTTTCACTTACGAGGTCTAGGCTTTTGGTTTGCTCATCGCCTCTGGTAATTTTTTCTAAACTCATATTTCGCTCAGTTGATTCTTTATATTTTCTACTTGTTTTTTCTTTTGGTGTATCGCAATGTTAAGCGTTACTTTTTGACTTTGTTGCTTCTCTGCTTTGATTTGGTTGGCTAGTTTTGAAATATCTTTTTCCAGCTCCTCCATTTTGTTCAATAACTCTAAGTCTTCCTTGGTACGTGTATTAGTTCGTTTTTGAAAAACACCTGTCACACTTGCACTATTCAATTGAATTATTGAATTGATATAACTTTGGTAAAACGACTCCAAGTTGGTCTTATCGATAATTCCAAAATCAATAGACTTCAAAAACGCATCGGTAGCATCTTCCTTAAATAACTTTGAAAGTACTTTTGTGGAATAATAATTCTCAATAGTACGCTTTGTTTTGTCGTTTTGGTTAATTCGTTTTTCACATGTGTTAACAATGAATTCTTGGTCGTTTTCTATTATAACCAACATCTGATACGGGATATACTTTTGAAATAATTGAATACAAGTATTTGCCACCGCATCTAATTTTTCGCTACCAATTGTACATACCATTATTTGAACTTCCTCAAACGCAAATTGCTCATTTATTACACTTTGAATGTTGCTGTTATTAGGCTTTATGCTTGCCAACCATTCCATTTGTGCTATAGATGAATTTAAAACCTTCTTCTCTGATGCAGAAAGCTCAAAATTCTTCAAAAAGAAAGCCTTGGTAAGCCTCTTTTCGAGCAACACCCTGTCTGGTAGGTTTAATATGTTTTTATAGCTTAAACTCAACTTATTTGATTATTAAATAGCTTACTAATTCTAAACTTTCTTCTTGATTAATTGCATCCGCAAATAAGGTTGTTCCTCCTGGTGTTGCCAACGAATCTAAGCCTATCTCTTCTTGAATACCTTTCACTTCATCCAACGTTTTACGCAACAATTGAATGTACGTATCCATTTTTTTGTTTCCTTTTGTTTCCTTATCGAATTCAGCAATTAAATCAGTAGCAATATTATCGTTACCCATTCCTAATTTTCTAAAATAATCCAATGCAGTTTTAGTTTGTGCTCCTTTGATGATTTCAGTACCATCTAAACTAATGTAAGCTAAGAAGAAAGGATACAGGATGTTGTTCTTTAAGTGCTTTGAATAATCTTCGGTAGTGTCTTTCAAACAAAAGATGACACCTTGCTTAATTTCAGCTAAATTAGATTTTACTACCGCATACGAGGCTTTTGGAATTTCATTTAATTCAGCAAGTTGCTCATCAGTACTTTTCTCTAAATCAATTTTGAAATCGTTAAAAGTCATATCAGTAATGGATATACTCCCTTGAACATCTTCAAGGTCAATAACTTGGTCTTGTAATTGTTTTAATTGTCGCTTACGATAATCCAAATCTTGCATTTCACGACTGTTTTGAGAAATAATATTGTCTTCTCCAGTAGCAGAAACATCTAGCATCACCATTTTACCTTGAACACGTGCTACCAAATCAATAAACCCATCTAATTCCATACTTGGGAAAAAGTTTACTAATTGAATTTTATCGTTTTGAGAACCTATACGGTCAATTCGACCAAATCGTTGAATAATTCTAACAGGATTCCAGTGAATATCATAGTTGACCAAATAATCACAATCTTGAAGGTTTTGTCCTTCTGAAATACAGTCGGTACAAATTAACACATCAATCTCGTTTTTCTCGTCTGGATTGAGGTCATGTCGCTTTTTAGATTTAGGTGAAAAGTTAGTTAATATGGTATTCAAATCGGATTTACAATTTGGCATATTGGTTTTGTTCGTATCAGAACCTGTTACGAGTGCCGAGTAAACACTATGTTCGTCAATTAACCAGTTTTTAAGTTCTTCATGTATGTACTTAGCAGTATCCGCAAATGCAGTAAAAACAATTATTTTTTTGTTATCCTCATTAATAGGATTTTCAATCTTTTCTGTGATTCGATTTTTAAGTTCTAATAACTTAGCATCTCGATTACTATCAATTATGCTAATATTGCTTAGTAGGGTCGCCAGTGTTGTTTTATCTTGTTTTAAATCTTGTTTCCATCGGATAATATCCATGTCTTGAATTAAGACTTTAGTTTTGCCACCTACCAGTAAATCTTCAAGTTCTGTATCATCTATTTCAATATCAGTAATGTTAAAATCACTATCGATATTGCCGTTTTTGTGCTCCTCAATTTGTCTAAGATTTCCGTCAATTGTTTCGATAAGACTCAGCAATGTTAGTCTGAACGAATGGATTGAACTCTCTAATCTTTTTAATAAATTGATACGCATCAAATAAATCAAACTTTGTTCACGGTCAACTTGCTTAAACACACTTCCTGTTGCAGTAAGCATATCGTATTTTTCTTCATAATAGGCACGTTTATCTGCACGCACATACCCAAGTGGAGAGTATGAAGCTAGTGTTAGAGTGCTTATCTCATCATAAATAACTCCAATATCTTTGAATTGATTATCAGTATCAATTTCTGGATAAATTGTAATTGGAGCTAAACGAGTAGGGAACTTTCCGATGTCTGTTGTGTCATAGTATTTTTCGATATGCTTTCTTGAACGTGCTATGGTCAACATGTCTAGTATTCTAAAATATGTCCCGTCCAAATGCTCCATCAACGATTTTACATCCAAATTATTTGGGTCACCATTTCGATACCAATTCGTAAATCTTCTTTGAGCGTCACGCATTACTTGAGTAATACTTTCTATACCGTGATTAGAGAAGTAGTTGTCGTTTCCTTCTGTTATAAATGAAACTTGATTTTTCAAATCGTTCATTTTATTATTAACAGGTGTAGCAGAAAGCATCAGAACTTTTGTTCTAATATTAGCTTTAATCACATCGTTCATCAATCGCTTGTAACGTGTCATTCCTTCACGTTTATTTGGATTGTTTCTGAAATTATGTGATTCATCAATAACCACTAAATCATAATTTCCCCAGTTGATTGTTTCCAGATTAATATCTCCAGATTTTCCTTTTTCTCTGGATAAATCTGTATGATTCAGCACATCGTAATTCAGTCTGTCCTCAGCCAACACATTATAAATGTCATTTTGCTGGTAGACCGTCCAGTTTTCTCTTAATTTCTTAGGAGCGAGCACCAATATTCTATCATTACGAAGTTGATAGTATTTTATTACCGCTAATGCTTCAAATGTCTTACCTAATCCAACCGAATCAGCTATAATGCACCCTCCATACTTTTCAATTTTCTCGATAGCACCAATAACCGCATCTTTTTGAAAGTTGAATAATAAACTCCAAATTTTTGAATTTTTGAAACCTACTTTTTCTAATTTTTCATCGGCACGTTCACTGATTGTAGAGTAATGAAAAATCTCTCGGATACTATATTTATAAATAGCTTCTGGAGTTATGTTAACAGTCCCTTTTTTTAATCGTTCAGTAACCGCAACATTAATCAAAGATTTACTATTGTTCCATGTGTTTTGAAATAATCCAAGAAATTGATTACCTGTGTCTTCAAAGCATGTAATAAAAATTGGTGTTTTAGAAGAAACAACCCCAATGCACAATGAATCAAAATCTAAAGGCGTAAGTGTAAAACAAGTTGACTTACCATTATCTTCAATAATCAATATGTTTTGATTCCCTATACCACCTTGTCTTATTTGAATTTTTTTCTCTACAAGTTCAATAACTTGATTTAGTTTGTGTTTTCGGTCTAAAGAAAGTTCTAGTTTACTTTCATTAGCAGAATGGATTAATCTAAAATCATCTTGTTGATTAAAATCCATAGATAATAAGAACTCAATGCTATTAGCATTAGAAAGGGATGGTATTATTTCAAATAATGCTAGAGCAGTAAAATGATTACAGCTCAAATGTACTTTTGATGTTGTGGTTATCGCATTGTTTACTTCATCGAGAAGTAAAATATTTTGGTTGTTAATTATCCTCATCTAATTGATTAATTTAATAGTTCTTTTGCATCCACCTGTAACAATTTTGCAATATCATATAAAACTTCAATCGATGGTTGTCGCTTGTTGGTAACATATCCGTTAACCATATTGTATGATTTACCTAACCTACTTGCTAGCCATGTTTGCTTGATTCCCTTCTCGGCTAAAACTTCTTTAATACGATTCATCTGTGCATTATTTGGGTACAATATAGTGAAAAAACCAACATAAAATGAGATAAAAATATTTCACAATCGAAATTGACCTTAATTGTCTGAATACCTTAATATGATTGAGGGTTAATAAGGCTTACGAATACGTACAGAGGCTTTTTTTTGTTTTGATTACTCAATTTTAGGTGCTTGTCGTTGCTCAAAAGGGAAAGTCTAACAAGTCAATACGATGAAAATCTCACCTTTAAGAACCTAAAAAAATCTGGAAAAAATTTTGAAAAATATTTTTTTTGAATATCCCATCATACCCCATGCTAGAGCAACACGGGGGACGGGCAACAGGGGGAGGTAACGGGGGGGACCCCCCCCTTAAGGAGGGAGGGATGTTTATTCTTCTTTTTTAGCTTGGTACTTTTTGACGAAAGATTCAAACGTAGCTACTTCTATATACTTAATCCTATTATTAGTATTAATCTCAATTACGTCACCGATAACATAATCTCCATCATCAAAAAATACTTTAGCTTTTCTATAATTATGATTTTCAACATTAGCCAAATAATACTCCTCCATTACTGTTGTATTTGAAGTTACATCCTTCGTTG
>JBIPOM010000138.1:0-5632 GCA_044379175.1 Flavobacterium sp.
AATGTTGCATTGTGTTTTTATCAATTTCAACATAGCCTAGCGCATTTGCTTGGTCTCTCAAAGGACTATTCTTAATAAAATCAGGAGCAGATTGCGGTGGAACTGAATGGCATAAATCAAAATTCATAGTCACTCGACTTACTGAATCTGCATCATTCCCTTCTGCAATACTGTAACAACCAGCAGCAGATTTTGAAAGACTTTGTTTTACAAATTCCGTATTTTTAGTTTCAAATTCTATAGTTTTGTTGTTTCCATCAATTGCAATGGTGTTGGCACTATAATGTACTTTGATGTTTCCGTTTAGTAAAACTTTTTCTAGAGTAGCTTTATATTCTGGGACACCAAAAATAATAGTAGCTCCTGATACATAATGAATATCACATTTGTCAAGAATTCCTTTTTTACGCCAATAATCAACAGCAAGATACATTATTTTATGAGGTGCACCACCACATTTTATTGGTGTTGAAGGGTTTGTGAAAACAGCAGTGCCGCCTTTGAAATTTTTAATCATTTCCCAAGTATATGGCGCAGAATTAAAGTCGTAATTACTACTTACATTGTTTTTACCTAATGTTTCTTTTAGACCTTTAATTTTGTTCCAATCGAGTTGAATTCCAGGACATACAATCATATAATCATAAGTAATTTCTGTTCCCGAAACGCATTTTACTTTGTTAACTGTTGGTTCAAATTCTGAAACAGCTTCTTTTATCCAAGTTGTATTTTTTGGAATGAAGTCTTTTTCATTTCTAACTGTTTTGTTTACGTCGAAAATTCCCGCACCAACAAGTGTCCAAGCTGGTTGATAATAATGTTTTTCGGAAGGATCTACAATTGCTATGTTAAGATTACTTCTTTTGCGAAGTAATTGCGACGCTACAGAAAGACCTGCATTTCCTCCGCCGATAATAAGTATTTGATAATGATTTGCCATTTTTTGTATATTATTTATTATTTAATGCATTCAATATTATTGATTTATAATTGAATAGCTTGTGACTTTTTTTACAAAACTATTTTAATTAGGAAAAAGCAACTCTTTGGTTATGATATAAATACCCATTACCAAAACAAACCAGCCAAATGCAGGTTTTAGTTTTGCTCCATCTATTTTTTTAGATAATGCAGTTCCAATAAATATTCCGATAATTGCAAATGCTGAAATTGTAAATAGAAATTGCCAGTTGATTGCAGTTGCTTCGCCTTCTCCAAAGAAACCAATCAATGATTTGGCAGCAATTATAACTAATGACGTTCCAACAGCTTCTTTCATTGGTAATTTACTTAAAATCACTAATGCAGGAATGATTAAAAATCCGCCACCAGCACCAACTAATCCTGTAAGTATACCGACTACTGCGCCTTCAATAAGAATTAATGGATAATTGAACTTTTGCTCACCGTTTTCGTTACCAGAAGTTTTATTATCTTTCTTGATCATACTATAGGAAGCTGCAATCATTAAAACTGCAAAAAGTAACATCATTAAGATACTTTTGGTAACAACAAATTCACCTATGGTAAAAACTTCTTTTGGTATTGCAGGAACAATTAAAGCACGAGTTGTAAAAACTGCAATAATTGATGGAATACCAAAAACTATCGCTGTTTTAATATTGACTAAACCTTTTTTGAAATAACCAACAGAACCAATGCCGCTTGTTAAACCAACAATAAATAATGAGTAAGATGTTGCTACAACAGGTTCGATAGCAAACAGATAAACTAAAACTGGGACAGTTAAAATTGAACCACCACCACCAATTAGCCCTAAAGCAACACCAATAAGTATTGATGCAAAATAACCTATATATTCCATAATTTTAAAATTTTATACTGCAAATATTGGCAGTTTTAATTTTACAATTTGTAACTTTTATCACATAGGTACTTTATTTTAAAATTTCGATGTGATTTCGGTGTAATTTCAGTGTACCTCGCTGTTCTAATTTTTTAAGTAATCGAGAAATAACTTCTCTTGAAGTATTTAATTCGGTAGCAATTTCTTGATGTGATAGTTTCAAATCTAAACAACCGCAAGCATCTTTATGTCGCTTTAAATAAAACTCTAAACGTTCATCCATCGCTCTAAACGCAATACTATCAACTACTTCTAGCACTTCTTCAAAACGACTTCTGTAAGTGCTTATAACAAATTCGTACCAACTACGGTGTTGCATCATCCACTTATCCATTAAAGACAAAGGAACCATAACCAATTCTACATCCTTTACCACTTTAGCCATAATTTGACTTTGTTCATTTTTTGTAGCACAAATCATAGAAATTGCACACGCTTGTCCAGGTTGTAAATAGTACATTAAGAACTCTCCACCATCTTCGTCCTCTCGATATATTTTGATTTGACCAGACAATACTAAAACGGTATTTTTTATATATTGACCAGTTCGCATTATGACATGGCCTGCTTTAAATTCTTGAATAACCCCATTTTTATTAATATCTTCTATTAGAATTTTAGAAAATGAAGGGAATGTATTATTTATTGTTGGATTCATTTGTTTACTATTAGCATGATTAATTATAAAAAAATAAATTATTTCAATTTTATTTCGAACATTTTATCCCAATTTTTGCCGGTAATAAAAACGGTTTTTGTGGATGGATTGTATGCAATTCCGTTTAAAACTTCACCGTCTAAAAGCGTTTTTGTGTTTTTTGATTTTAACTCTGAAAAATCGATAGCACTTTCTATGGCACCATTTGCTGGATTAATTATCACGATAACATCTTTTTGGTAAATGTTAGCCCAAATTTTTCCATCAATCCATTCTAATTCGTTTAGATCTGTAATGGCATTTGTGTCAGAATACACATTTATAAAACGCTCCATTTTTTGAGTTTCTGGATTTAAAAAATAAATTTTATTGGTTCCATCGCTCATAATTAAATGTTTGTCATTATGCGTTAAACCCCAGCCTTCAATATCTGAAAAATAATCAAATGTTCTTTCTTGCTCTAGAGTTTCTGCATTATAAATAAATCCAACTTTATTTTTCCAAGTCAATTGATAAATTTTTCCATTAAAAACGGTAATTCCTTCACCAAAATAATCTGGTGACAAAGGCACAGATTTTGAAACATTTCCAGATTTATAATCTGTTTTTCTTAAAGTTGATTCGCCATTTTGACCTGTTCCTTCATACAAAATGCCTTTGTAGAATTCTAAACCTTGTGTGTAGGCATTTCCATCGTGATTATATGTATTTAAAATGGTATAATCTTTCGTTTCATATAATTTAGGCGTGATATTAGAAACCAATTCAAAAGAAGTAAAACATTCTATTTTTTTACCTTCAGAATGAACAATTGCTTTGATGTCTTGAATACCAAATTGTAATTTTTCTAATTTTAGATTAAAAACAACATTTTCAGTTGATTTACCTATTTTCATATCGTTTGAAAAATAAATTACCGAATCAATTTTAGCATTTTCAAAATTTTCAATGCTTAAATTCACAGTTTCAGTTGGTTTGTAAACTTGTTTTAAGTCTTTTGCTGCAATGGAAAACAAGTCTTTTGTTTCGCTACAATTAAATAATAAAGCGCTTAATGATGTGATTATAAGTAATTTAATTTTTTTCATATCTTAATTATTTAAGAGTACAATATTACAATTTATTTTAAACTAATTTTTGATTTGCAGAAATAATAAAAGATTGTATATTTGCATCGGCAAGTCCTACACGACCAGCTCCCTCAAAATCCTCCAGGGTGGGAACGCAGCAAAGGTATGTGGTTGTAGCGGTGCGATGTAGGTCGCTTGCCATTTTTTACTTCTCTTCTTAAAATTCTTATAAAATTTATTGGTATCAAACTTTTTTAATTTAGATTTGTATTGTTTAAAACCAATTCAAATGAAAAAGTTAGTACTACTTCTTACAACAGCAGCATTTTTGCTAAGTTGTTCTCCAAAAAAAATACTTGTAGTCAATTCTACAAAAAAAGTTGTAGATGCTACAAAATACATGAATACTATTAACGAATCTAGTTTGTCAAAAAACCTTCATGTAATTGCTTCAGACGAAATGGAAGGCAGAAATACTGGAGAACCAGGACAGAAAAAAGCAGGTTTATATCTTATTGAACAATATAAAGCGTTAGGTATTTCAAATCCTCCAGGTTCTACTGACTTTTATCAAAAAGTGCCTTCGGAATTTATGAAAAAAGGTTTTTCGCCTAAATTAGGTGATTCAGAAAATATTTGGGCTTTCATTCCAGGTTCTGAAAAACCAGAAGAAGTGCTTGTTATTTCTGCACATTATGACCATGTTGGTATGAAAAATGGTGAGGTTTTTAACGGTGCTGATGATGATGGTTCTGGAACAGTTTCCTTAATTGAAATTGCTAAAGCTTTTGCTGAAGCTAAAAAAGATGGTATTTCACCTAAACGTTCTATTTTATTTTTACATGTTACTGGAGAAGAGCATGGTTTACATGGTTCGAGATACTATTCAGAAAATCCTTTATTTCCTATAAAAAATACCATTGCAGATATAAATATTGATATGGTTGGACGAAGAGATACACTTGCCAATCATAAAGAAAATGGAAAATATGTGTATGTGATTGGCTCAGACAGATTAAGTTCTGAATTGCATACCATTAACGAAGAAATGAATACAAAATACGTTGGTTTAAATTTAGACTATACTTTTAATGCAAGAAATGACCCTAATCAATTTTATTTTCGTTCAGATCATTATAATTTTGCTAGAAAAGGCATTCCTTCTATTTTCTTTTTTAATGGCGTACACGAAGATTATCACGGCCCAAATGATACTGCCGATAAAATTGAGTACGATTTGTTAGCGATGCGTGTTAAATTAGCATTTACATTAGCTTGGGAATTGGCCAATAGAGAAAATAGAATTGTGGTTGACAAAGACGGTAAATAATGCAATTGCTAATTTTAAATGGTCCTAATTTGAATTTATTAGGACAACGAGAACCAGAAGTGTACGGAAATCAAAATTTTGATTCGTATTTTGATGAATTAAAATTACAATTTCCTTTGGTTCAATTGGAATATTTTCAGTCTAATGTTGAAGGCGAAATTATCAACAAATTGCAAGAAGTAGGTTTTTCATATGATGGAATAATACTAAATGCTGGAGCCTATACACATACTTCTGTTGCTATTTCCGATTGTGTTAAAGCAATCACATCACCAGTGGTTGAAGTGCATATTTCAAATACATTTTCTAGAGAAACATTTCGTCATCAATCTTATATTTCTCCTCATGCAAAAGGGGTAATTATTGGTTTTGGTTTAAAAAGTTATGTATTGGCCATTCAAAGTTTTTGTAATTAATGTAACTGTTTAACATAAAAAATCGTCTATAATTTTACATACTAAATCTACTAAAAAAATGAAAAAAATCACAGTATTTCTTATTGCATTTTTTGCCCTTTTTTCAACATTATATGGTCAAGTTAAAGAGACTAGAAGTGTAGGGAATTTTACCGCTATTAAAGCTTCTTCTGGAGTAAATGTAGTCTATTCTCAAGGGCCTATTCAAAATGTTGAGGTGACTTGGGAAAAAGACTTAATGAAATTTTTAAAAGTGGAAACTAAAAATAATATTTTAAAAATTTTTATTGA
>JBIPOM010000241.1:0-5628 GCA_044379175.1 Flavobacterium sp.
CACCATCTGTATCTGTTGGAGTACAAGGAGCTGTTCCTGTACAACCGCTGTCTTCAACTGAGTCTGGGATACCATCACCGTCTGAATCTATATCTAAATAGTTAGGGATGCCATCACCATCTGTGTCAACTGGTGTTGCACCGTTTGGTCCTGCTTCAATTGCATCTGGGATACCATCACCATCAGAATCTACATCTAAGTAGTTAGGGATTCCGTCACCATCTGTATCTGTTGGCGTACAAGGAGCTGTTCCTGTACAACCGCTGTCTTCAACTGAGTCTGGGATACCATCACCGTCTGAATCTACATCTAAATAGTTAGGGATACCATCACCATCTGTGTCAACTGGTGTTGCACCGTTTGGTCCTGCTTCAATTGCATCTGGAATACCGTCGCCGTCTGAATCAACATCTAAATAGTTAGGGATACCATCACCATCTGTATCTGTTGGAGTACAAGGAGCTGTTCCTGTACAGCCGCTATCTTCAACTGAATCTGGAATACCGTCACCATCAGAATCTACATCTAAATAGTTAGGGATGCCGTCACCATCTGTGTCTGTTGGAGCACAAGGAGCTGTTCCTGTACAACCGCTATCTTCAATTGCATCTGGGATACCGTCGCCATCTGAATCTACATCTAAATAATTAGGGATACCATCGCCATCAGTATCGGTTGGTGTACAAGGAGCTGTTCCAGTACAACCGCTGTCTTCAACTGAGTCTGGAATACCGTCACCATCAGAATCTACGTCTAAGTAGTTAGGGATACCATCACCATCTGTATCGGTTGGAGTACATGGAGCTGTTCCAGTACAACCGCTATCTTCAATGCTATCTGGGATACCGTCGCCATCTGAATCTACATCTAAATAGTTAGGGATACCGTCACCATCTGTGTCTGTTGGCGTACAAGGCGCTGTGCCTGTACAACCGCTGTCTTCAACTGAATCTGGGATACCATCGCCGTCTGAATCTACATCTAAATAGTTAGGGATACCATCACCATCTGTGTCAACTGGTGTTGCACCGTTTGGTCCTGCTTCAATTGCATCTGGAATATCGTCGCCATCAGAATCAACATCTAAATAGTTAGGGATACCATCACCATCTGTATCGGTTGGAGTACAAGGAGCTGTTCCTGTACAACCGCTGTCTTCAACTGAATCTGGGATACCATCACCGTCTGAATCTACATCTAAGTAGTTAGGGATACCGTCACCATCTGTATCTGTTGGAGTACAAGGAGCTGTTCCTGTACAACCGCTGTCTTCAACTGAATCTGGGATACCGTCACCGTCTGAATCTACATCTAAGTAGTTAGGGATTCCGTCACCATCTGTATCTGTTGGCGTACAAGGAGCTGTTCCTGTACAACCGCTGTCTTCAACTGAGTCTGGGATACCATCGCCGTCTGAATCTACATCCAAGTAATCTGGTGTACCATCGCCATCTGTATCAATAGCATTATTTGGATTTGGTCCTGCTTCTACTGCATCTGGTATACCGTCTCCGTCAGAGTCAACCTCTTCAAAATCTGGAATGCCATCGCCATCTGTATCGTCTAAACCTTCTGTGTTATTTGTTAATCCATCTCCGTCACAGTCAGCTGCTTGCCATACTGGATTTGTAATATCAGGTGTAGAACCAATTGCGTAAATACATGGGTCTAATGGACTTGTATCTGTTCCGTTTGGTGTGCCGTCTCCATCACAATCAGCGGCTAACCATGCTGCAGTTGGTGTGGTATTTTGACTAGCTAGAACAAAAGAACATTGGTTATTAGGGTTTGTACCGTCAATAGCTTCTTGTGCGTCATTTACTCCATCACCATCTGAATCTGCTGGTGCTACAGTAATTGTTACGGTTGCAGTTGCGCAAACACTAGCTTGACAAACTTGGTAAATAACAGTAACCGTTGTTCCTACTTCGCCTGCTGCAGGAGTGTATGTCATTGTTCCTGTAATAGGATTGAAACTTACCGTTCCTGTTGCAGTTCCTCCAGTTTGTGTAATTGTATTACCATCATTTGGTAAGAAATCATCATTACCTAAGATATTAATGGTCGTTGCACTTCCTGGTGACGCATTTGCCGTATCATTTGCTGCTGTTGGCGTTGTTGGATTTGGATCTGTATTATCTGGATTTCCATCACCATCTGAATCAGGGTTTAGTGGATTTGTTCCACCTGTTATCTCTACTCCATTTGTTAATCCATCATTATCACAATCCAATGCTGACCAAGTAGCATAAGCTGGACTTGTTGTAGCTGGTGCTGTAGTATAAGAACATGGATTGTTTGGATTGGTCCCGTTGGTATTTTCTGTACCATTGGTTTCACCATCGTTATCACAATCAGCGGATGCCCAAATAGCGTTAGTAGTTACAGGTGTTCCTGAACCCCCTACACAAGGGTTATTTGGCTCAGCGTCTGTTCCGTTAGGAGTCCCGTCTCCATCACAGTCTGCTGCTTGCCATAATGCATTGTTTACATCTGGTGTTGCTCCAACTGCATGAATACATGGGTCTAATGGTGCGGTATCTATTCCATTTGGTGTTCCGTCGCCATCACAATCTAATGCTGACCAAGTTGCATAAGCAGGGCTTGAAGCTGTTGGTGCAGTTGTGTATGAACACGGATTGTTTGGATTTGTTCCGTTGGTGTTTTCTGTACCATTGGATTCGCCATCGTTATCACAATCGGCAGCTGCCCAAATAGCATTTGTTGTTACCGGAGTAGCGCCTGCTGCAAAGATACAAGGGTTTAATGGTGCTGTATCAGTACCATTTGGCGTACCGTCGCCATCACAATCTAATGCTGACCAAGTTGCATAAGCAGGGCTTGAAGCTGTTGGTGCAGTTGTGTATGAACACGGATTGTTTGGATTTGTTCCGTTGGTATTTTCTGTACCATTGGTTTCGCCGTCGTTATCACAATCAGCTGCTTGCCATATTGCATTAGTAGTTGCCGGAGTAGCGCCTGCTGTAAAGATACAAGGATTAAGTGGTGCGGTGTCTATTCCGTTTGGTGTGCCGTCGCCATCACAATCTAATACTGACCAAGTTGCATAAGCAGGGCTTGTAGCTTGTGGTGCAGTAGTATAAGAACACGGATTGTTTGGATTGGTTCCGTTGGTATTTTCTGTACCATTGGTTTCGCCATCGTTATCACAATCTGCGGCTTGCCATATTGCATTAGTCGTTACCGGAGTAGCGCCTGCTGTAAAGATACAAGGATCAAGTGGTGCGGTGTCGGTTCCGTTTGGTGTGCCGTCGCCATCACAATCTAGTACTGACCAAGTTGCATAAGCAGGGCTTGAAGCTGTTGGTGCAGTTGTGTAAGAACACGGATTGTTTGGATTGGTTCCGTTGGTATTTTCTGTACCATTGGTTTCGCCATCGTTATCACAATCAGCTGCTGCCCAAATAGCATTTGTTGTTACCGGAATTGCACCTGCTGCAAAAATACAAGGATTTAGTGGTGCGGTGTCGGTTCCGTTTGGTGTGCCGTCGCCATCACAATCTAATGCTGCCCAAGCCGCACTTGGTGTTATTACTTGAGAAGCTGTTAAGAAAGAACAAGGGTCAGTTGGATCTGTTAAATCTAATGCTTCTTGGAAATCCATTACTCCATCACCATCTGTATCTACTGGAGTTACAGATAAAGATAAAGTTCCTGTATCTGTTCCTCCGTTTCCATCACTTACTGTATATGTTGTAACAGGAACTGGTCCATAATAATTAGTTTCAGGCGTGAACGTGTACGAGCCATCTGCATTGACAACTAAGGTTCCAACTCCTGGTATGGTTGCTGTTTGACCAGCTGTAAAAGTTCCAGAAATACCTGCAATAGTAAATTGCGTTACTGTTAACGTATTTCCTTCTACATCTGTATCATTTGTTAACACGCTTCCTGTTAAAACAGTATTTTGAGGTGTTGTAACAGTTTCATCTGTTGCTACTGGCGCATCATTTACGGCAGTAACTACAATACTTAATGAACCATCAACTGCATTTGTTCCGTCAGAAACGGTGTAACCAATTACCGGAACAACACCGTTATAGTTTGCTGCTGGTGTAAAGGTAAACGTTCCATCTGCATTGACAACTATAGTTCCAACTCCTGGTATTGTAGCTGTTTGACCAGCCGTATAGGTTTGTCCTCCTACAGTAAATTGCGTTACTGTTAAGGTATTTCCTTCTTGATCAGTATCATTAGCTAATACATTTCCTGTTAGTGGTGTATCTTCCAGAGTGGTTTCTGATTCACTCTTCACAACTGGAGGGTCGTTTACTTCTGTAATTGCAATTGTTAATGTGCCTGTGTCTGTTCCGCCGTTTCCGTCACTTACTGTGTAGGTGATGACTGGAACAGTGCCGCTATAGTTGCTATTTGGTGTAAATGTGTACGTTCCATCAGCATTTACTACAATTACTCCAACTCCTGGAATGTTTACGATTGATCCTGCTGCATACGTTACTCCATTAATTGTAAATTGTGTAACAGTCAACGTATTACCTTCTGGATCTGTATCATTTGTTAATACATTTCCTGAAACCGGTGTGTCTTCTAGTGTCGTAACAACATCATTTACTGCATCTGGCGCATCATTTACTGGTGTAACAATAATTTGTAAATCAGCTGTTTCAAAACCGCCATAAGCATCTGCTGCTGTATAGGTGATTAATGGAACCGTTCCATTATAATTTGGTGCTGGAGTAAATGTGTACGTTCCATTGGTATTCACTACAATTGTTCCAACTCCCGGAATGGTTACCGATGTTCCTGCTGTAAATGTTCCTGTTACTCCAAATATAGTAAATTGTGTTACCGTAATTGGATTGGCTTCAGGGTCTGAATCATTTGTTAATACATTTCCTGATATTGGCGTGTCTTCAGGTGTTACCTGATTGTCGTCATTTACTGCAATTGGTGAATCATTGACAGCTGTAACAGTAATTGCTAATGTTCCTGTATCGGTTCCTCCTTCGCCATCACTTACAGTATATGTAATTACCGGAACGGTTCCGTTCCAGTTGGCATTTGGAGTAAATGTATAGGATCCGTTTGTATTGACTTTAATTGTTCCAACTCCTGGAATGGTTGCTGTTGTTCCTGCTGGATAGGTATAGGTTGTTCCATTTAAAGTAAATGAAATTTGTGTTACAATTAAGTTTGCTAAAGGCGTGTCTGTATCTGTATCATTTGATAAAACATTTCCTGTTGCAGGTGTGTCTTCATTTACCGTATTTACATCATTATTTGCAATTGGTGCATCATTAACAGGCGCCACGAAAATACTTAATAGCGCTGTATCGGTTGAATTTCCGTCTGAAACTGTGTAAGTAATTGCTGGTACATTTCCTGTATAATCTAAAACTGGTGTAAACGTAAACGAACCATTAGCATTTACTACTATCGTTCCAACTCCCGGAATGGTTGCAGGTGTTGTTCCTACTGTGAAAGTTCCTGATAAACCGGCAATTGTAAACTGCGTTACGGTTAATGTATTTCCTTCTAAATCGGTATCATTGGTTAATACATTTCCGGAAACTGGAACATCTTCTGGTGTTGTAACAATGTCATCAGATGCTAAAGGTGCATCATTAACAGCATTTACAACAATGT
>JBIPOM010000139.1:0-5608 GCA_044379175.1 Flavobacterium sp.
TAATGAAGAAGAGGAAGAAAACAAATTATCGCTTTCTAAATTCGAATCGATGCTAAAAACCAACAAGGTTTTCTTTTTTGATTCGGAAGAATTTGAAGACATTGTTTTACACTATATGGATACGGGTCGAACTAATTTAGCAAAAAAAGCGCTACGATTGGGCTTAGAGCAGCATCCAAAATCTACTGGATTAAAGCTGGTTCATGTTGAATTATTGATTTACGATGACAAAATTGAACAAGCTGAAAAAATCTTAAACGAAATCGCTTTGTTAGAACCTACAAACGAGGAAGTTTTTATTCAACGTGCCAACATTTGTTCCAAAAGAGACCAACACGAAAAAGCAATTGAAAATTTAAGAATTGCACTAAAATATACAGATGACGAAGCAGATGTCTATTCTATGATTGGTATGGAATATTTATTTATGGATAATTTAGAGTTAGCCAAAGAAAACTTCATTTTATGTTTGAACAATGACGAAGAAGATTATTCTGCACTATACAATGTAGTATATTGTTATGATTTCCTAGACCAAAATCAGGAAGCGATTGTATATTTAGAAAATTTTATTGATAAAAATCCTTATAGCGAAGTAGCTTGGCATCAATTAGGGCGTCAATTTTATGCATTAAAAAATTACGAAAAAGCCGTTTGGGCATTTGATTATGCCTGTCTTATTGATGAAAGATTTTTAGGTGCTTTCTTAGAAAAAGCTAAATCATTAGAAAAACTGAATCACTATCAAGAAGCCATAGATTGCTATTTAATTACAATAGAATTAGATGATCCCACATCATTTGCTTATTTACGAATTGGAAAATGTTATGAAAAATTAGGAAATTCAGAACAAGCATTAAATTTTTATTTAAAAACCGTTCATGAAGATCCTTTGTTGGATAAAGCTTGGTTAGCCATAACTGATTTTTACATTAAACAAAAAAATTTCCAAAAATCATTATACTACATAAATAAAGCTATTGGAATTGATGGAGAAAATCCACTATATTGGAGAAGATATGCCACCATAAATCAATACCTAAATTTCTTTGAAGAGGCAGAAGAAGGCTATAGAAAAGCGTTTGAAAACGGAGATGTTGAATTAGATAATTTTCTTTTTTGGAGCGATGTTTTATATGTTTTAGGCGAAGTAAATGCAGCCTTCGAAATTTTAAATCAAGCAAAAGAATTGTACCCAAATGAAGCAGAAATTTTATATAGATTAGTTGGCTTATTTTACAATATTGATGAGGAATCAAACGCCATAGAAGCATTAGAATCGGCTTTAATAACCGATTTTAGTAAACATTATATATTAAAAGACACCTTTCCTTACGTTTGGGAAAGCAAAATTGTACAAAATAGTATTAAAAAATATACATTATAAGCCAATTCATGGAAATTATCGAATTCTTATTGCATTTTTTAAAAGATCCATTAACCGTAATTACGCAACTAATAGACCAATACAATACGCTAATTTATTTTATATTATTTTTAGTGGTTTTTGTGGAAACTGGTTTTGTTATTATGCCATTATTACCAGGAGATTCAATGCTTTTTGCAATTGGTGTCATAGCGGCAACTACAGGAAAGTTAAGCTTAGTTATCATTATTCCTTTGTTAATTTTGGCTGCTTTACTAGGAGATAATTTAAACTATTTTGTTGGCCATAAATTTGGTGAATACATTAAAGAAAAAAAGAAAATTCTTTTCTTGAAAAGAGAATATATTGAAAAAACCGAGGATTTCTTCGAAAAAAATGGCGGAAAAGCGGTAATAATGGCTCGATTTGTACCCATAGTAAGAACTATTGCACCTTTTGTGGCTGGTGCTGGAAGTATGAAGTATAAAAATTACATTCTAAATTGTATTTTAGGTGCCATACTTTGGGTAGCTGGAATTACACTTTTAGGTTATTTTTTAGGGCAATTTGAAATTGTAAAAAACAATTTTGAAAAATTAGTTTTAGGTATTGTTTTGGTTTCTGTATTGCCAATTTTTATTAAAATATTCAAATCCAAATTTAACAAAGCCTAACGGAAATGAAGCATAAATCACAAAAGAAACAGCGCAAGTTTGGACTTATTGGAAAAAACATAAGTTATTCTTTTTCGAAAAAACACTTCACTGAAAAATTTACAAACAATCATTTTCACAACTGTGAATATGATAATTATGATATTGAAAATATTAGAGAATTTACTAAAATTATTGAGAAAACTAAAGGGTTAGTTGGATTAAATGTTACCATACCGTATAAAGAATCTATACTCCCTTACGTAGATAAAATTTCGAAAAATGCAAAAAGTATTGGCGCTATAAATTGCATTTCTATTTCTAAAAATAAAAAATTAAAAGGATATAATACCGATTTTTATGGTTTTAAAAAATCACTACAACCAATATTAAAAAACCATCATAAAAAAGCATTAATTTTAGGAACTGGTGGCGCCAGTAAAGCTGTTGCTTTTGCATTAAAAAAACTAAATATTGAATTTGATTTTGTTTCTCGAAATCCAACTGAATATGAAATTGGATATAATGAAATAAATGCTGAAATTTTTAGTGAATATCATATAATTATAAATACCACACCTTTAGGAACATTTCCTAATATTACAGAATTTCCAAGATTAGATTTTTCCTTATTTACATCAAAACACATTGCCTTCGATTTGGTGTATAATCCGGAAGAAACCGCTTTCTTAAAAAAAGCAAGAAAGGCAGGCGCTGCAACTAAAAATGGCTATGAAATGTTACTACATCAAGCGGAAAAAGCTTGGTTGATTTGGAACAAATAACATTTAAATTGATATTTTAGAACAATTTCTTTGTATTTTCCACCTCTTTTGGTATCTTCGACCCCTTAACTTAAGCATAATAACATGTTAGAAGAATTGAATGATAACCTGCAAGAAGCAGACGGACAAGAAGAAACAACTTCAATTGAAAACCAAACTCCTATTTCAGAAGAAACTGTATTAGAAAGTCAAGTTTTGGAAGTAACTGAAAATGATACGATTTCAGAAAAACCAGTAGAAGAAACAACCATTTCTGTACAAGATGAAATTAACAATCATTTGGCTGAAGCTAGTGAAGAAGGTTTCATAGAAACCGATTTAGAAATTGAAGTCAAAGATTACGAACGTCTTTCACTAGAAGTATTAGTGGATGAATTGGCTACTCTTGTAAACCATGAAAAAGCATTAGTTTTTAAAAATCAAATTGAAGATGTAAAAAAATCATTTTTAAATCAATTTCATCAATTACTTGAAGAAAAAAGAGCTGCCTTTTTTGCTGAAAATGAAACGTCTACCGAATTTGAATATCATTCACCAACAAAAGTAAAATTTGATCAATTGTTAGATGCTTTTCGTAACAAGAGAAATACAAATTTTAAAAATATAGAAAATCAGTTAAAAAATAATTTAACTGAAAAAACAGCTTTAATTGAAGAGTTAAAAGCATTAATTGCTAGTAATGATTCTAATATTTCAGAAATGTTTAAAAAATTCAACGACATTAGAGAGCGTTGGAAAAACTCTGGAGCTATACCAAAAGACAAATATAATTTAGTTTGGAATAATTTTCATTTTCATGTAGATCGTTTTTACGAAATTGTTCATTTGGATAGAGAAATTAGAGATGCTGATTTTAAAAACAATTTAGAACAGAAATTAGAAATTATAGCCAAAGCAAAAATTTTAGTTGAACAACCAGATGTAATTAAATCTTTCAGAGAATTACAATTATTACACCGTGTTTGGAAAGAAGAAATAGGACCTGTTGACAAAGAAAATAGAGAGAAAATTTGGCAAGAATTTAGTGAAATCACAAAAATACTTCATGATAAACGAGAAGCCTTAGCTTCCCAATTTAAAGAAAAAGAGCAAGGAAATTTAGTTCGAAAAAACGAAATTATTTCAGAAGTAAATGCTTTAAGTGCGGAAAAAGTTTCTAATCATGGAGAATGGCAAAATCAAATTGTAAAATTAGAAGCGTTACGAAATGGGTTCTTTAAAGCCGGACGAGTGCCAGCAGAGGCTACTGAAGTTACTTGGAGTAATTTTAAAAATGCGGTTCGTGCATTTAATACTACAAAAAATTCATTTTACAAGGATATAAAAAACGAGCAAAATCGTAATTTAGAATTAAAATTAGCCTTAATTGAAAAAGCAAAAGCGAATATCGATACGGAAGATTTTGATGCTGCTACTCCAAAAATGAAGCAAATTCAAGAAGAATGGAAAAAAATTGGTCATGTACCTAGAAAACTTTCTGATGAAATTTGGGAAACATTCAAAAAAACTTGTAATGCTTATTTTGATAGATTACACGAGTCAAGAAAAGAAGAAATTGCAGAAGAAGTTGAAGCGTTTGAAAAGAAAAAAGAATATTTAGAAATTGTTCGTGCATTTGAACTTGTCGGCGATCATAAAACCGATTTAGACGCAATTAAAACACATATTGCTACCTGGAAAGAATTTGGAAAAGTACCTCAAAATCGTCGTCATATTGAAGGGAAATTTAATAAAATTTTAGATGCTTTATTCGAAAAGCTAAGTTTGTCTAAAAAAGACTCTGAAATGATGAAATTTAGCAATCGTTTAGAACAACTTTCAGAAGGAAACGACCAAAGAGCGATTGCTAACGAACAAATATTTATTAAAAGAAAAATTGATGAATTGAATCATGAAATCAATCAATTAGAAAACAATATTGGTTTCTTTAGCAACTCTAAAGGAAACAATCCGTTTATAAAAGAAGTGCAAAAGAATATTGAAAAACATAAGGAGGAATTACAAACTTGGAAAGACAAACTAAACAAGTTAAACACCATTTAATTCCAACTTCAATACATTTTAAGGCTGCTAAACGCAGTCTTTTTTTGTTTATAATAGTATCAAAATTACAATTCATCCTTAAAAATTGACAGTTGGGTTAGATATAATTTTATAGTTGAATTAATATATTGAATTTTGTCTCAGAAATAAAAGAACCAATCTATGATACAAATTATTCTTTATTTAGTCACAATTATTGTGCAATCACTCAAATTTTAATTAATTTTATACTAAACCTTTTTACTATGTTTGACAAACTCATTAAAGAAATTCCAAGAGCGATAATATTATCCATTTCTGTTTTTTTAGTTTTATTGGTAATAAAATTAATGACTGGCTTAACCATTCAATTGAATGAATATTTACTAATAAATTTTGGATATACTATGTTGTATGGAATAACTCTATATTTTGCTAATGCAACCTTATTCATATATTTAGATCGCATTTTTGAAATAGATCGATTTACAAAACGAAGAATAATTTTGGGTTTTTTAGGCTCTTTTGTTATTTCCGTTTTTGCAATTTTTTTACTAAGAATTGTTGAAGATGTACTGATTGAAGGAGAACGTTTTGAAGTATTTATTCAAAATGAAACCTTGGCAAATTATGTAGTTACCATAATTATTACGTTTTGTGTAACTTTAGCGTTTCATACGGTTTTCTTTTATAAAGCGTATCAAGAAAACAAAGTAAACCAACAAAAAATCATTGCAGGGAACGCTTCAGCACAGTTTGAAAGCTTAAAAAATCAAATTGAT
>JBIPOM010000140.1:0-5531 GCA_044379175.1 Flavobacterium sp.
GGTTCGGAAACCATTATCTCTAATGCAAGCTGCACAACAAATAACGCAGCACCGATGCTTAAAATTATTCAAGAATTGTGTGGTATTGAACAAGCATACATTACAACTGTCCACTCCTACACTACCGACCAAAGTTTGCACGACCAACCACATAAAGATTTAAGACGTGCCCGTGGTGCTTCGCAATCTATAATTCCAACGACAACGGGTGCTGCTAAAGCAATAACAAAAATTTTCCCAGAATTAGAGGGTAAAATTGGAGGATGTGGAATTCGTGTTCCTGTTCCAGATGGCTCATTAACGGACATTACTTTTAATGTGCAACGAAAAGTAACTATAAAAGAAATTAATTTTGCTTTTAAGAATGCCTCAGAAAAAGAATTAAAAAATATTTTGGCTTACACAGAGGATCCAATTGTTTCCGTTGATATTATTGGCAATAAAAATTCGTGTGTATTTGATGCACAACTTACATCTGTTATTGATAAAATGGTAAAAATAGTAGGGTGGTATGATAATGAAATTGGTTATTCTTCTCGTATTATTGATTTTATACTTTTTTTATCGAAAAATAAATACTAATTTTAACATTATTAATTAGAGGTTTTGAAAAACAAATAATGAAAAAAAATATTTTTCTACTTACTTTTTTCTCTATTCTTTCTTTTTCTCAAATAAAAGAAAACAAACCTGACAGCATTAACTATTTTTTAGAATTAGCCAATTATTCTTTTGAAGAAAAGTACAATTCTAAAGACGCTATAAAGTACGTTCAGAAAGCAATTGAATATTCAAAAGCGTATAAAAACAATGAAAAACTATACGATTGCTATTATTTTTTAGGAAGTTTGTATTTGGAAACAAATAATTTTAATGAAGCCATTGTAAACTTCATAAAATGTTCTAATTACTATGAAACCAATCAAATTCGTACTTCAAAAGTAGCTAAAATCAATTACGCATTAGGAACCTTATATTTAGAAAAAAGAAATTTTAGAATAGCAAAATTGTATTTCAACAAATCATATTCTATTTACAATAAAATCAATTCTAACAACACATTAGTATTAATTGAACTTCAGAAAGGATTAACTTTAAAAGCGAATAACAAATTAGAAGAAGCCATTCTTGTTTTTGACAATATCGCCAACACAAGTAGAGATGTAGAACCAAGTAAAATTGAAGCACTTTATCAGCTTAGTAAAATTTATTATTCGCAGGAAGACTATGAAAAAGCACTAGATTTTTCAAAAAGAGCAATAAAATTAGTTGAAAATAATACAGTTGGTATTTCTAAAAAGAAAATATTGTACAATCTAATTTTAATTAGTGAAAAACTAGAAGATTATAAATTATCCAATTTTTATTTAAAAGAATTTTTAACGTTAAATGAAATTAAAAACAACTCAAGTCTAGCCAATACAGACTTACTCATTAATAAAAAAGAACACGACAATCAATTAGAAATTGTTGAAAAACTGGAAAAAGAGAAAAACGACCAGTTAAAAGCCATTCGATTTAATAAACTAATTAGTATAATGAGTATTGTATTAATTGCCATTTTATCTTTATTTAGTTTTTCTTTATACAAAAACAATAAAATTAGAACTTCTACGAATACTCTTTTACAAGAAAAAAACAACGAATTGACTGAGCAAAAGGAAAAAGCAGAACTTGCCTCAAATGCCCGATCTGAGTTTTTATCTACGGTAAGTCACGAGTTACGAACGCCTTTGAATGCAATCAATGGTATTACGCATTTGCTCTTACAAGAAAATCCAAAATCAACACAATTAAATTATTTAAAATCATTAGAATTTTCTGGAAATTATCTTTTAAGTTTTATTAATGACATATTAGAAATCAACCGACTGGAATCTAACACGGTACAAATTGAAAAAATTAATTTCAATTTAGAAGAATTAATCCAAAATATTAGCGAATCGTTCAATGGATTTATTGAACAAAATAATATTGATTTCAGATTAGAATTTGAATTTGAAAACCACAAAAATTTACTTGGCGACCCTACAAAATTATCGCAAATTTTAATTAATTTAATTAATAATTCCATCAAGTTTACTAAAAACGGCAAGGTTACGCTTTCCGTAAAAACAATAAAAGAACATGATGATACGGTAACGTTAAATTTCATAATTCAAGATAATGGTATTGGAATACCAGAAGACAAAATTGCCAATATTTTTGATAGTTTCTCACAAGGATCCATTGAAATAAATAGAACGTATGGCGGAACTGGATTAGGACTTTCTATTGTTAAAAAAATTATTGAATTACTTGGCAGTGAAATACATTTAGAAAGTAAAGTAAACGAGGGAACAAAACTATTTTTCGATTTAAATTTTGGAAAATCAAATGCTGAAACCATCTTAAAGCATGAAAAAAAGAAAGTTAGTTCTTATGTTAATTTAAAAAACAAAACTGTTTTATTGGTTGAAGACAACAAAATTAACCAAATGATAACCAAAAAAATGATGGAAAACAAAGGTATGATTTGCACTATTATTGATAATGGTGAAGATGCAATTGTTGCACTGCAAAACAACACCTTTGATTTGGTTTTAATGGACGTTCATTTAACTGGAATTAATGGAACAGAAGCTACGGCAGAAATAAGAAAATTTAATAAGTCAACCCCAATAATTGCATTAACTGCTATTTCTTTAAATGAAAACAAAGAAATGTTACTTTCTTTTGGAATGAATGAAGTGATTACAAAACCTTTTAATCCAGAGTATTTTTACAGCGTAATAAGCGATTATGTGGTATAATTTTTTATCCAATTAGTAACTAAACTATCAAATTTTGTTTTTTCTGAGATAAATTTGGATTGAATAGGTAAATAAAATAGATTTCTTGAGTTTATTTTTCCGTTTAAACGCATAAAATCCTTTTCGGTAGTCACTATAATTTTATCTTTTGAAAATTCGTTTAATTCTGAAATTTCCACTTCTGTAAAATTGTGATGGTCTGAATAAATCATCACTTTATCATTACCAGAATTCAAATAATCAATAAAATATTTTGGCTTGGCAATTCCTACAACAATAACTTTTTCTTTAGAAATTATATCTAAAACTGAAATACTATTTTCAGTATTGTATACATTAGAATCGTAATCAATTGAAGTAAAAAAAACGGGTACGTTTTCGTTTAATTTTAGTTTTAGTTTTACTTCATCTTTGTTTTTATCGGTAATATTCTGAGGACATTTCGTTACAATAACTATGTTGGCGCGCTTTTTTCCGATGGTGCTTTCTCGTAAATTTCCAAAAGGCAAAATAAAATCATCTGAAAACAAATCATCATAAGCTGTTAATAATATATAGAAACCTGCTTTTACTTTTCTATGCTGAAAGGCATCGTCTAATAAAATAATATCTGGATTGCTATTCGAAATTAAATTGTTAATTCCAGTTTGTCTGTCTTCGCAAACGGCAACAGAAATTTCAGGAAATTTGGAATACATTTGATACGATTCGTCACCCAATTCCGAAGCATTAACAACATTATTTGCCAAGACAAAACCTTTTGTACTTCTTTTATAACCACGACTTAAAACGGCAATTTTATAAGTATCTTTTAATAATCGAATGATGTATTCTGTTTGAGGCGTTTTACCTGTTCCTCCAGCGCTTAAATTTCCAATTGCAATAATCGGTAATTGATATGATTTTGAAGTAAAAAAACCTAAATCGTATAACCAGTTTCTAATAAAAGTAACTAACCAATATACACCTCCAAGCGGAAAAAGTAATTTTCTTAAAAAAATCATAGTTATTTATCTAAATAATGACCTATAGCAGAAATCACATAAACGGTTACATTTTCTTCATCAATCCTATAAATAAGCCTATCTTTTGAATTTATTCTTCTGGACCAGTATCCTTTAAAATTATATTTCAATTCTTCTGGTTGACCTTCTCCCAAAAAGGGATGTTCCGTAAGTTCTAAAAGGATTTTCTCAATTTTCTTAATAGATGACTTGTTTCCTGATTTAAAATGGGCTTGAAGTTCTTTTTTTACCAGTAAATCTAATTCTACAAAATACTTCCCCATATATCATTTGGATTTAATCTTGCAGTATTACCTTTATTAATTTCTTCTTCCGCTTTTTTTACTTTAGCAATAAACTCAGGATTATAAGAACTTTCATCCATTTGACTTTTTTCATCTTCTAACTTAGTAATTTCAATACCATTTACCCCTTTAAAAAAAGATTCAGACATGGCCATAAAAGCTTTTCCAGCTTTCGTGCGTTCATTAATTTTTATTGTTAGCGTTGTCATAATAAAATGAATTAGATATACAAATGTACAAAATTCGTACGAATTAAATTTCAAGTAAATTATATTTAAAATCGATTGCATTTTTTATCTTTGAAAAATACAAAATTTAAAAACGAAAAATGCAATTATCTGAAATCACAAAACATCTTGAGGAACTGGCTCCATTAGCTTACGCTGAAGATTTTGACAATGTTGGACTTTTAGTTAGTCACAATAATGATATTACTGGAATTTTGGTTTGCCATGATGCTTTAGAAGAAGTTATTGAAGAAGCCATTTCCAAAAAATGCAATTTAGTAGTCTGCTTCCATCCTATTTTGTTTTCTGGATTAAAAAAAATAACAGGAAAAAATTATGTAGAACGAGCGATTATCAAAGCCATAAAAAATGATATTGCCATTTATGCCGTTCATACCGCATTAGATAATCATCAAAATGGCGTGAATAAAATTTTCTGTAATGCTTTAGGGTTAACGAATACTAAAGTTCTAATTCCAAAACAAAATTTCATTTATAAATTAGTAACTTATACGAAACCAGAAAACGAAAACCAAGTAAAACAGGCCTTATTTGAAGCTGGCGCTGGTAGTATTGGCAACTATGATAATTGTAGTTTTACATCAGCTGGAAGTAGTTCTTTTAAAGGTAATGAAAACAGCAATCCTGTACTTGGACAAAAACACATTTTACAAATAGAAGAAGAAATAAAAATAGAAGTAATTTTCGAAAAACACAAACAAAACGACATGTTAAAGGCATTATTTGCTAATCATATGTACGAAGAAGTGGCGTATGAGATATACAAAACTGAAAATAAACATCAAAATATTGGTTTAGGTATGATTGGCGAATTAGAACATTCTATGAAACCAAACACTTTTTTACAATTTGTGAAAGAAAAAATGGAATGTGGAGGTATTCGTCATAGTCAATTTTTATCAAATGATATTAAAAAAGTAGCAGTTTTAGGTGGAAGCGGTAGTTTTGCCATAAAAAATGCAATTGCAGCAGGAGTCGATGCTTTTTTAACCGCCGATTTAAAGTATCATCAGTTTTATGAAGCCGAAAACAAGCTTCTTTTGGCGGATATTGGGCATTTTGAAAGCGAAAGATATACAAAAAATTATATTGTTGACTTTCTTAAAGAAAAAATCACTAATTTTGCAATCATTTTATCAGAATTAAATACAAATCCCGTTAAATATTTTTAACAATATGGCA
>JBIPOM010000141.1:0-5500 GCA_044379175.1 Flavobacterium sp.
CATTTTCAATGCACATATGCCAAGGCAAGTTGAAATGTTCGGGTACGCCTGCTATTTTGACTTCTTTCATATTTTAGGTATAAGGTTTTGGGTGATGGGTTTAAGGATTAACTTAAATCTGTGTTGATTTACCCAACCAATTTATCCAATGTATAAGCTATTAACTCATTCACTGTTTTTTCTGGATTCGAACTAAATTCGCCTACCGCTCTGTTTGCAATAATTGCATTTAACGACAAACAATTATGACCTAATAATTTACCTAAACCATAAATAGCAGACGTTTCCATTTCTAAATTCGTCATGCGTGTTCCGTTATAATTAAAAGTATCCATTTTGTAATTTAGTTCAGGATCCTGAATATTTAATCGTACTACACGACCTTGAGGTCCGTAAAATCCGCCAGCAGTTCCTGTAAATCCTTTATAAAATTTTTCTGAATAGATTTTGTTTTCTAAGGTTTCATCACACGATACCACAGTAGGTCTACCTTTTCTAACATCCCAATTGGTATGTGAAATAAAAGCATTTTCTAATTCTGAATCAGTATGTTCTTCTATTAAATAGGAGCGAAGCATGTTGTCTAAACCAATGGCGTATTTGCTCATTACCCAACTATCCACAGGGATATCAGCTTGTAACGAGCCAGAAGTTCCTATTCGAACGATATTTAAAGCTGTATGATTTGGTTTAAGTTCTCTGGTGTTTAAATCGATATTGACTAACGCGTCAAGTTCATTCATGACGATGTCAATATTGTCAGGACCTATTCCAGTTGATTGCACCGTAATACGTTTTCCTTTGTATATACCTGTTTCGGTTTTAAATTCTCTTTTTTGTGTTGAAAATTCGACAGTTTCAAAATGTTTCGTAATTTTTGATACACGTTCTGGATCGCCAACAAAAATAATATCAGAAGCAATATGTTTTGGCTTCAAATTTAAGTGATAAACACTTCCGTCTGGATTTAATATTAATTCTGATAATTTTATCATGTTTGTTTTTTTAACTGAACACTAAAACTGTTAACTGAATACTCTTTTATCCTCCAACACGTTTTGTTTTGAAACCTTTATCTTGAAGCATTTTCATTATTTTATCTCTGTAATCGCCTTGAAGGATAATAGCGCCGTCCTTAAAACTACCGCCCACACTTAATTTTGTTTTGATTTCTTTGGCAAGAACTTTAAAATCTTCGTCCGTTCCTTCGTAACCTTCAATGATAGTGGTGGCTTTTCCTTTTCGTTTTTCATATTTACAAATCATAGGTTCTTTCTGAACGTATAATTCATGAGCAATTTCCTCACTTTCTTCAGGTTCATTTGAAGGAATATGGTCTGGAAATAGGTTTTTTAGTTGGTCTTGTAAATCCATTTTTTTTATACGCAGATTATACTGATTCGCATTAGCGATACGCTAATTAAAACTGATTTTTTCTATTTTTTTATTAATCCTAATTCTACCAATCTTTCGTATAAATAATCACCAGCAGTAATATCTTCATATAATTTTGGATGATTTTGATCGATGCATTCTGGTAAACAATTTAATTTCATATCACTAACAGGATGCATGAAAAAAGGAATAGAATAACGTGAAGTTCCCCATAATTCTCTTGTTGGATTTACCACTTGGTGAATCGTAGATTTTAATCGGTTATTGGTATGACGCGATAACATATCTCCAACATTTATCATTAATTCATCTGGTTGCGCCATAGCATCAATCCATTGCCCATCGTGGTTCTGAACTTGAAGTCCTTTTCCTTGAGCACCCATTAATAAAGTAATCAGATTGATATCTCCATGCGCTGCCGCACGAACAGCACCGTCTTTAGGTTCATCTGTAATTGGTGGATAATGAATAGGTCTTAATATGCTATTGCCTTCAGAAATGAAAGCATCAAAATAAAACTCATCTAAACCTATAAATAACGCCAAAGCTCGAAGTACGTAGATTCCTGTTTTTTCTAACATTTGATAGGCTTCTTTTCCAGTGCTATTAAAATTAGGTAATTCAGAAACTGTTACATTTTCAGGATATTCATTAGCGTATTTTGAATTCGAATTTACATATTGACCAAAGTGCCAAAATTCTTTTAAATCTCCAGCAGAACGACCTTTTGCATGTTCTTTTCCAAAAGAAACATAACCACGTTGACCTCCGATACCTGGAATTTCATATTTTTCTTTTGTTTCAACAGGTAGTGTGAAGAAATTTCTGACTTCGCTGTACAAATTTTCAACTAATTTGTCATCTAAAAAATGACCTTTTAACGCTACGAAACCAATCTCTTCGTAGGCTTTTCCGATTTCATTTACAAATTTTTGTTTACGTGTCGGGTCTTCCGACAGGAAATCACGTAAGTCTACACTTGGAATTTTTTGCATGATAAAAAATTATTTGTTTTTCCAACACATTTATTGGTTGGAATTCTTACTCTAACAAAGATAAAAAAAATTAGTTAGAAAAAACATAATTCAGAATATTCGCTCCCATTTTAAGGGCTTTTTCTCTAACGTTTACTGGGTCGTTGTGTACTTCTTGGTTTTCCCAACCGTCACCTAAATCACACTCAAAAGTGTATAAAAGTGCCAATCTATTTTCAATAAAAATACCGTACGCTTGCGGTTGTTTGTTTTCGTGTTCATGAATTTTTGGCAACCCATTTGGAAAAGAATAAGGCGTTTGGAAAATAGGATGTGTTTTAGGAATTTCTACTAAAGCAGTATTTGGGAAGAGTTTTTTAATTTCTTTTCTAATATATTCGTCCATTCCATAATTATCATCAATATGTAAGAAACCACCTGAATTTAAATAATTTTGAAGATTCTGAATGTCGTTATTACTGAAAACTACATTTCCGTGACCCGTCATATGAACAAAAGGATATAAGAACAATTCCGCACTTCCTACATCAACAGTATTGACTTTAGAATTTAATTTTGTGTTGATATTCTGATTGCAAAACTTTACTAAATTAGGTAAAGATGTAGGATTGGCATACCAATCGCCTCCGCCAGAATATTTTAAAATAGCAATATCTTGGGAAAATCCCATGCACCAAAATAGTAAAATTCCAAAAGTTATAAATTTATTCATTTTTAATTACAATTGTATGACAAGCTACTAAAGCTGCAGTTTCCGTTCTTAATCTTGTGTTTCCCAAAGTTACAGGAATAAATCCATTTTCAATAGCTAATTTGATCTCTTTTGAAGAAAAATCACCTTCAGGTCCAATTAATATAATTACAGGATTGTCTTTTTCAATTTCTTTAGTAAAAGATTTTTTATCTGTTTCTTCACAGTGTGCAATAAATTTTTGACCTGAATGATTTTTTTTAAGAAATTCAGAGAGCGTAATGGATTCGTTTATTTTTGGCAAATAATATTGATTGGATTGTTTTGTTGCAGCTTGAATGATTTTTTCAGCTCTATCTGTTTTATAGATTTTTCGTTCTGAATGTTCGCAAATAATAGGCGTAATTTCGTGAACACCAATCTCGGTAGCTTTCTCTAAAAACCATTCTATTCTGTCGAGCATTTTGGTAGGAGCAACAGCAATATGAGTATAGAAATCAGTAGATTTATAAAAGTGTTCTTCGTTGATTTTTACTTCACATTTTTTCTCTAATCCTAAAATTATTTCAGAAATAAATAAATAACCTAAACCATTAGTAATATGTATTTTATGACCTTCTTGTTTTCGTAATACTTTAATAATGTGTTTGCTTTCTTCTTTGTCAAAAGTAAACGTTTTATCTCCAGATTTTATTTCGGAATTATAGAATAATTGCATAGTTTTAAAATTCAATTCTTGCTTTAGAAATCACATCAGAGGTACTGAAATTTTCTTCTAAAAAATTATAATAACCAACAATTCCAATCATTGCAGCGTTATCTGTTGTATATTCAAATTTTGGAATAAACGTTTGCCATCCGTATTTTGATTCCGCTTCTTTTAGTGTATTTCTTATTCCAGAATTAGCCGAAACCCCGCCACCAATTGTAATTCTTGTAATTCCAGTTTCGGATACTGCTAATTTTAATTTATCCATCAAAATTTCAATAATCGTATGTTGTATAGAGGCGCAAATATCGTTTAAATTTTCAGCTATAAAATTTTCATTTTCAGCTGTTTTTTTCTGAACAAAATATAAAATTTGGGTTTTTAGTCCGCTAAAACTAAAATTTAAACCTGCCACTTTTGGTTTGGTAAAAATAAAGGCTTTCGGATTGCCTAATTGTGCATATTTATCTATTAAAGGCCCGCCAGGATAGGGAAGACCTAAGATTTTAGCACTTTTATCAAATGCTTCTCCAACGGCATCATCAGTGGTTTCGCCTATAATTTCCATTTCAAAAAAACTGGAAACTTTTACAATTTGGGTATGACCTCCAGATATAGTTAACGCAATAAAAGGAAAAGCAGGTTTTTCATAGCCTTCTTCATCAATAAAATGGGCTAATATATGAGCTTTCATATGATTAATTGCTACTAATGGAATGCCTAAACCTAAACTTAACGATTTAGCAAAACTACTACCCACTAAAAGCGAACCCATTAAACCAGGACCCTGAGTAAAGGCAATGCAATTTAATTTTTCTTTTGTAATTCCAGCTTTTTTAATAGCCATTTCGACAACTGGAACAATGTTTTGTTGGTGTGCTCTTGACGCCAATTCGGGAACTACACCGCCATATTCTTCATGAACCTTTTGGCCTGCTACAATATTTGACATTACTTTGTCATTGCATAAAACAGCCGCAGAGGTATCATCGCAAGAGCTTTCAATAGCTAAAGTGTATATATTTTTCGAATTTGATATGTTGGGCATGGATTTTGGTATAAAAGTATTGTAAATGTCTTACAAAATTGCTTATTTTTGTTGCTATAAGCAAATAAAAATAGATTTGTTTTGCAAAATTAAATAAATATAATATTAAATCAATAAAAAAAATAGCGGTTCGTTCCCTAATTGGAATTATATTTCTAGTACTTCTAGTAGCTATACTATTGGTCTTGCCAGTTGTTCAAACGAGTCTAGCTAGGTATGCAACTGATCAAATAAAAAAGGATTTTGGAGTTACTATTACTATTGAAAAAGTAGCTATTAATCCGTTTGGAGGCGTAAAATTAAAAGGTGTTTTGGCAAAGGATCATCATAACGATACATTGTTTCATTTTAACCGTATACATACTTCAATTTTAAGCTATAAAAAATTATACGAAAAAGGGCATCCTTATTTAGGTGACTTACAAGCGGATGGTTTAAATCTAAAAATCATTCAATATAAAGGCGAAAAAGACACTAATCTGGATAAATTTGTTGCAGCTTTTGACGACAATCCTCCAAAACCTTCAAGTGGAAAATTTAGATTAAAAATAAATTCTATTTCTTTACAAAATAGCCGATTTAGATACATTGATCAAAATCTTACAATACCTAAAATTATAGATTTTTCTAGTCTAAATGGGCAATTAGACGACTTTTATGTG
>JBIPOM010000142.1:0-5481 GCA_044379175.1 Flavobacterium sp.
ATTCTGATTTACAAACGTTTTCTTTGAATTCAATTAACAAGCAAATGTTAAGCATTCAGGCGTTTCAAAAAGACAAATCGTTTATTCAATTTGTAAAAAGTTTTCCAATCAATACAGAAATTAGAACTACCAAAACCTTTTCTACAGTAGCCCCTCAAATTTCAAGAAATCCAACACCAAAAATAGGAATTGATTTACCCGCTGGATTAGATGCTGGAGTGGTTACAATGGAATTAAATACGTCTTTTATTTTGTTACCTGAAAACCCAATGCGCAAGCGAGCATTTGATAAACGAGTGGGTTATTTTGCAAACGGATACGATGTTTTTGAAGAAGATTCACAAAAGGCAGAGACAGAAATTTTCGCTGTAAGATGGCGTTTAGAACCAAAAAATGAAGAAGATGCTCAAAAACAAAAAAATGGCGAATTAATTGAACCAAAGAAACCAATTGTTTATTATTTAGATCCTGCAACACCAGACAAATGGAAACCATTCATCAAACAAGGTATCGATGATTGGCAAGAGGCTTTTGAAGGTGCCGGTTGGAAAAATGCCATTCGTGGAGAATATTGGCCAGAAAACGATCCAACGATGAGTTTAGAAGATGCCCGTTTTTCGGTATTAAGATATTTTGCAGCCGAAATTCAAAATGCTTACGGACCTAATGTTCACGACCCAAGAACAGGTGAAATTATGGAAAGTCATATTGGTTGGTATCATAATATCATGAGTTTATTACGCGATTGGTATTTAATTCAAACAGCTGCGGTAGATCCTCAAGCCAGAAATAAAAAATTTGACGACAAATTAATGGGCGAATTAATTCGTTTTGTGGCGGCTCACGAAGTTGGTCACACACTTGGATTACGTCATAATATGGGAGCAAGTAATGCTACTCCAGTAGAAATGTTAAGAAATCCAGAGTTCCAAAAGAAAAACGGACATACTTCTTCTATTATGGATTATGCGCGTTTCAATTATGTAGCACAACCAGAAGATAATGTAAAAGATTTGTTTCCAAGAATTGGAGATTATGACAAATGGGCAATCAAATGGGGTTATTCTTATTTTAAAGATGCTGCCGATGAAAAAGTGGAAAAAGCATTGTTAAATGAAATGACTAAAGATGCTTATAAAAACAGAAGACTTTGGTTTGGTTCGGAAACTAATCCTTACGATCCACGTTATCAAACAGAAGATTTAGGAGATAATTCTATGAAAGCGTCTGCATATGGAATTAAAAATTTGAAAAGAATTTTACCTAATTTAACAGAATGGAGCAAAGAAAACGGCGAAGATTATTCAGAATTAGAAGGATTGTATAATTCGTTAGTTGGACAGTTTAGAAGATATATGGGGCACGTAACTAAAAACGTAGGTGGGGTGTATGAAAATCCAAAAACCTATGATATGGCTGGAAATGCTTACGAAGTTACACCTTCTGTTATTCAAAATGAAGCAGTTGCATTTTTAAACGAACAATTGTTTAAAACACCAACTTGGTTATTAAATCAAGATATTATTTCTAAAATAAAAGGTGATGTTGGAGTGGATGCCATTAAGAGTATGCAAGATGCAACATTGTCAAGTTTATTATCTAACGATAGATTGGTCCGATTAATTGAAACATCTTCTTTAAACAAAGCCAATTATTCAGTTGATGAATTAATTTCAGATTTAAGAAGAGGTATTTTCTCAGAATTAAAATCGAATACTGCTATTGACATGTACAGAAGAAATCTTCAAAAAGTATTTGTAAGCAGAGTAATTGATGTTGCGTTAGCCGATAAAACCGCTACTGGAAATTTTGATGGAAAAAGAATTAGTGTTTTAGATACCGATATTCCATCTATTGCTAAAGGACAATTGGTGGAATTGAAATCACAATTGAAAAAAGCAAGCGCTGTTTCTACAGATCGATTAACTAAATTTCACTTAAATGATTTGGTTGCGCGTATTGAAAATGCAATGAAGCCAAAGCAATAAATTTCGACCTGTTAAACTTTTAAACTCGACCTGTCGAGTTGTTTAATTCGACCTGTTAAGTTATTCAACTCGACAGGTCGAATTTTTTTATCTAATTTGTTAGTCTTCTTTTTGCCCCATCATCATTAAATAGGCCTTTAAAAACCCATCAATTTCACCGTTTAAGACGGCTTCAGAATCGGAAGTTTCAAATCCAGAACGTACATCTTTAATTAATTTGTACGGATGTAAAACGTAATTTCTAATTTGCGAACCCCATTCAATTTTCATTTTGCCGGCTTCAATGTCATCACGTTGTGCCAATTGTTTTTTCAACTCAATTTCATACAACTGTGATTTTAACATTTGTAAAGCACGCGACCTGTTGTCGTGTTGCGAACGGGTTTCGGAACATTGAATCTGAATTCCAGAAGGTTTGTGATATAATTGCACCTTGGTTTCTACTTTATTTACATTTTGACCACCAGCTCCACTTGAACGGGCTGTAGTAATTTCAATATCTGCAGGATTAATTTCAATTTCAATAGTATCATCCACTAAAGGATAAACATATACCGAAGCAAATGAAGTATGTCGCTTGGCATTACTGTCAAAAGGTGAAATTCGTACCAAACGATGGACGCCATTTTCTCCTTTTAAATATCCAAAAGCAAAATCGCCTTCAATTTCTAATGTAACGGTTTTTATACCTGCAGCATCGCCTTCTTGATAATTCAGTTCTTTAACTTTATACCCTTGTTTTTCAGCCCACATTAAGTACATTCGCATCATCATGCTTGCCCAATCGCAACTTTCAGTTCCACCTGCACCAGCTGTAATTTGAAGTACAGCACTTAAATTATCACCTTCTTCCGAAAGCATATTTCTAAATTCTAAATCTTCAATATGGGTAATTGTTTTCTCAAAAATAGCATCTAATTCTTCTTCAGAAACGGCATCTTCTTTATAAAATTCATACGTCAGTTGCAATTCTTCGGCTAAATCTTCACAAAGCGTGTAGTCGTCTACCCATTTCTTCTTCGAACGTAAATTTCGTACTACAATTTCTGCTTGTTTGGCATTGTTCCAAAAGTCGGGAGCAAATGTTTTTTCTTCTTCGTTAGTTATTTCTACAAGCTTGGCATCAACGTCAAAGATACCTCCTTAACGCACCAAGGCGATTAATAATGTCTTTAATTTGTTCGGTATTTACCATTTTATTTGTAATTTTACACAACAAAAATAGACTATTAAAACGATTTATGGAAATTAATTTATTCAGCGATACGGTTACCAAGCCCACTCCAGAAATGTTGCAATTTATGTTTAACGCGAAAGTGGGTGATGATGTTTTTAAACAAGATCCGACAGTTAATGAATTGGAAGCCTCTTTAGCCGAATTATTTGGAAAAGAAGCGGCTTTGTTTTTTCCTTCTGGCACGATGGCAAATCAAACCGCCATAAAATTACATACCAATCCGGGTGACGAATTAATTTGCGATAAATGGGGACACGTATTTTTATACGAAGCGGGTGGAGTAGCTTTTAACAGTGGTGTTTCGTGTAATTTAATTGACGGAAATCGAGGTATGATTACCGCCGAACAAGTAGAAAACGCTATAAATGATCCTGAGTTTTATCACGCACCAATGACGAAATTAGTTTGTGTAGAAAACACAACAAATAAAGGCGGCGGCGCTTGTTATGATATAGAAGAATTAAAGAAAATAAAAGAAGTTTGCACGAAACATAATTTGAAATTTCATTTAGACGGCGCCCGACTTTGGAACGCTTTAGTAGCTAAAAAGCAACATCCAAAACTGTATGGCGAATTGTTTGATACCATCTCAGTATGTTTATCTAAAGGTTTAGGCGCACCTGTTGGCTCGGTTTTGTTAGGTACAAAAGAAGATATGAAACGCGCGCTGCGAATTCGTAAAATATTTGGTGGCGGTATGCGTCAAGCGGGTTATTTGGCAGCGGCTGGAATGTATGCGTTACAAAATAATATTTCTCGCTTAGAAGAAGATCATAAAAAAGCTAAAGAATTAGGAAGTGTTTTAGAAACGCTACCTTTTGTTTATAAAGTAGAGCCCATTGAAACTAATATTGTAATTTTTAAACTAAAAAGTGATGTTAATGAAACGCAGTTTATAAATAAGCTAAAAGAGAAAAACATCAATATCAGCAATATGGGGCAAGGCAAATTACGAATGGTTACTCACTTGGATTATAAACAAGTAATGCACGACTATGTGATGGAAACGTTGAGTAAATTAAGTATTTGATAAATGAAGAAAGTATTATTATTTATATACTCTTTAATATTAATTTCGTGTAATGATGGTGCATTTTATCAACATTTTTCTAATCATTCAGATTATTTAAAAATTAAATATAATAAAAGGTTAAGTGGAAAATTTCCAGATATAATAAAATCTGATGCTTTTGATTTAAAAAGTTGTTCTTATATTGAAAGCAATGCTTATAGTAAATTTAATTATTCAAATGATATTAATTACGATGTGATTTTTTTAAATAATCAAAAAATTACATTTTTAGAATTTGACTCTAAAATAAATAAATTAAAAAATTTAGAACCTAAATGGTTTATAAAATATAATTTAAAAGATAGTGTCAAATATGAAACAATAAGAATTAATTGTTTTTATATTTTAAGAGATAAAAGTAAAAAAGAAATTTTTTCATTTACGAATTTATAAACTAATTTTCAATCTCCAAAGCAAAACAATTTATTCCTTCTTTAGTAATTAAGAATGAATTTTCACTGTGCTGAATTTCAATTGTATCATTATAATTTAATTCTTGTAAGTAGTTTAAATTTAATGCTTTAATTGAATTACTTAATACCATTTCTACGTTTGCAACATCCAAACACCATTCTAAATATTTAACATTATTGGCGTGATTTACAATATCAATATCCGATAATAGAATTTTTCTTTCGTTTTTATATGTAAATACTTCTGGAATAGTTATTTTCTGAATTAGTTGTGCAATACTATCTGTATCATATTTTTCAAAATGCGTATGCGGTAATGCTAAATTATCTGGTCGTCTGGTAGTAGTATTTATTACCACCCAAAAAGTTTCGCAACCTATTAGTTTTTCTTCATTCAAATACATTTCTAAGCAACGAATGGAGCGCGAATTTTCTAAGGTTTTAATCCAGGTTTTTATGGTAATAACATCTTTCCATTTAGGTAATTTTGATATTTCAATTCGCATTCTACTCAACACCCAAGCTTGTTGATGTTGTTGCATATCTAAATAACTAATGCCACCTAAGTCGGCATGATTTCCTGCTGTAATTTGAAATAAATTACAAATTTCAGTATGCTTTAAAAAGCCATTTGAGTAGCAATGTTGAAAACCAATTTCAAAATTTTGTTTGTATATAGAGGTAAAGTTAGATGAAATTGGCATAATTATATTTTAACGAATTTATAACGTAATAAATTTGAACCCAAAATTTAAGTTAACTGAATTCGAA
>JBIPOM010000028.1:0-19271 GCA_044379175.1 Flavobacterium sp.
GTCATTTATTATGCTAGTGTAAGCTTACTTTTTGTTTCTATTTGGATTTTAAAAAACATCATTATTACAGGTTTGCCACTATTTCCGTTATCGTATTTTGATTTAAATTTAGACTGGAAAATCGATACAAACTTATTTGAAATGTTAACACAAGGTACAATTGATGCTGGATATTCAGAAAATTTAGTTTATACAAAAAAACTAAATCTAATTCAAAAACTAAATTTATGGATACGCTTAGATGGTTTAAATGCCTTTTTTAACTGGGGAATGATTTTTTTATTCCTTTTTATGGTATTTACTCCTATTTTCAAAGTGGCTAAATTTAAAATTTTATACGCAATTTTAACCATTCATTTTATATTTTTATTATGCACCTCTCCGCAATATAGGTTTTTTTTACATACATTTATTTTGTTTTTAGGTCTATTGATATTTGAAATATCCAAAAAAATAATGGTATTTAGAAATCAAAACTTACTGATTTTAATGATAATTTTATCTTTAAGTTTGAGTGTACTAATAGATATAAAATCGTTAAAATTAAATAGAATTCATCCCATTCAACTAATTGTTCCAGAGTCAAATTCTAAATATACAAACATTTCATTTGATAAGGTAGAAACAACTAATTTCGAATATTATAATGCGAATTTACCATCAATTTTTGAAACATCAAATGGTGATTTACCCTGTGTTAGTAAACGATTATTAGAGTATTATAAAGTTCAACCTAAACAACGAACTACTAATATTAAAGAAGGTTTTTATACAAAACAGCAGGATTATGAATGAAAATGAATTAAAAAGTTTTTTGGACGAAAAAGTACTTTTATACAATAATAATAATTTTATTGATTCTGATCCTGTTCAAATTCCGCACATGTATTCCCAAAAAGAAGATATTGAAATTGCAGATAATAAGGCTAAGGAATTTGCAAAGTCAATTTCAAAAAATGATTCAAAATACACATTGGGTCAAATGAATTACATCTTAGGTTTAACTAGGAATGGAGGAAGCACTCTAAAAACCAGTATATTAATTCAACATTTTAGGACATTTATTCTTGCATATTACAATGAAATGGTAATTGAGAAAGTCTATCTAGCAAAAATTAATACAATTACAAATGATTTTAGAAATAAGTCTGCACATCCATACATCTTAACTTTAGATATTGCAAAAGAATGTCAAGTAATAATTAGAGATGGCTTGAATTATTTTTTTGAAAACAAACTTTTGAAATAACAAGATTATTTCATGATAGTTTTTAGAACTTAGATTAGTTCCATTTGAAGCGTTAACTCATTCAAAGCATGCGATAACTAAATACAAATCAAGTATGATTATTAGAGTCATACCTTTATATCATGATTAAAACGATAATTGTTGACGATGAACATAATGCAAGTGAATTTTTGGAGAAAATGCTTCACCGCTACTTCCCCAATAAATTCTACGTGTGTGGTTTATTTGAAACAGTGGATGAAGCTATCATTGGGATTGAAACCTATCAACCAGATTTAGTTTTTTTAGACATCCAAATGCCAAATAAAAATGGTTTTGAATTATTTAAAGAAATAAAAGAAATTAATTTCGAGGTAATATTTACAACAGCTCATTCCGAATATGCTATAGAAGCCATCAAACGAAGTGCGTTGGATTATCTTCTAAAACCAATTAACTATATTGATTTGTTGGGTGCGGTAACCAGATATGAGAACAAATCCAAAAAGGAAAGCCAACAAAAGCAGTTTAATGTGTTGTTAGAAAACATAGATACAGGTGACGTTGCACATAAAAAAATGGCTATTTCAACAGATACAGGTATTGAATTCGTTAAATATAATTCCATCATTTTTCTAGAAGCACAAAACAATTACACAAAAATAAATCTAATTGATGGAACATCTATAATCGCCTCAAAAACTTTGAAGTATTTTGAAGAATTACTTCCATCCGAATTGTTTTTTAGAATACACAAAACCTATTTGGTTAACATGAACTTTGTAAAGAGGTTCTTCAAAATTGACGACTTTCTTGTAGAGTTAACCACTGGAGCGAAACTACCAATTTCATTAAGGAAAAAGAATGACTTCATTACTGCAATTACTAAATAAAAAATACCTCTATTTTATTTTATTTTTCTTCTGTTTTAGTGTTTCGGCACAAAATGTCAAGAATTACACAATGACTGATGGTTTGCCAGGAAATTCTATAAAATGTCTTTTTAAGGATTCTAAAGGCTTACTATGGATAGCTACAGAAACAGGGTTATGTACCTATGACGGTAGTGAATTTAAAATAATAGGAAGAGAACAAGGTCTAAAATACAACTCGGTTTGGGGAATTACCGAGGATGATAAAAAAAACATTTGGTTATCAGTATATGGTAACGGAATTGCTAAATATGACGGTAAAAAATTTAGTTATTTTTCAACGAAAGATGGACTAATAAATAATAGTGTAAGAACTGTATTTTTCTCAAAAAAGCACCAATGTTTGGTTTTTGGAACTGAGGATGGTCTTAGTGTTTTCAATGGAAAAAAGTTTAAGAACTTTAATTTTAAAACAAAAAATTACAGCAAAAAATTTCAAGTCAATTTTATTTCAAGTTATCAAAATGACATTGTTTTTAATGTAAGCTATGAAAATATTTACAAACTTAAAATAGACAAGAATCAAATTGATAAATCAACTATTATTCAATTTAAAAATCCTAATACTCAAAATTATTCTGGTTTAATACACAAAGATAATTATTACGGTAGAAATTTATTAAGTCAATTTGAAATACAAAATCTAAAAACTAATCAAAAAGTTAATTTTGGAAAATGTTCTAATATTTGGGACTTAACGGTAGGTGAAAACAATTCGATATACTCAGCTTGTTGGGAGGGTAATAGTCCAAATGGAGCTATCTTAAGGTATGAAAACGGTGTATTAACCGATTTGTCGAAAAAGCTAAATTTACCGACATCCCAATTTTGGGATTTACTTTACGATAAAAAGGCGAAACAACTTTGGGCGGGCTCTATAGACCAAGGTGTTTTTGTAATTGATTTAGATAAAAAAGTACAAAACGAAAAAATAAATTTTGGAATTTATAAACCAGAAATAAACGCTTTGTATCTGGATGAAATGCAGAATTTATGGATAGGAGGCAATAATTTTATTTTAAGGAAAGATAAAAACAATAAAACTACACATCTCAGTAGTGAGGGAATCATAAAGTACATTAGAAATAAATATCAGAACAAAAATAATACTGCTGAGCTGGTTAGATTAGTTAAATTAATTGAAAATCAAAAAACAATAGTATTTCAAACAATAAAGGGCGGTAATAAAGGAAATATTTGGGCACTGACAAATGTTGGTTTATTTTGTTTCAATCAAAATTTAGATATTATTCAACATTTATATAAGCACGAAACAACAGGTGCTTTTGATTTTATTTCTTCAAATAAACTTTTTTTAAGTCATGCTTACACCTATTCGTATGTTGTTCCAATTAATAAAACAAATGAATTAAAAGAAGTATACTATCGAGGTAAAATAGTAAGGTTAGATGCAAATAAAATTTTCAAAACGAAAAACAAACTTTGGATAGCTTCATGGTCTAAGGGATTGTATCTTTATGAGAACGATAAATTAATTTCAATAAACGACTTAGGAGGCTTCGTTGAAAATAATGTTATTGATATTATTGAAGATAAAAACCAAAATTTAATTATTGGAACTGTTAATGGGAAAGTGTATTTCAGTAAATGGAATAATCAAAAACTTATACATTCAAAAATATTAAATCCAGATAAAGACATCATCGGGAATACTATTTTTTTTATACGTAAATATGAAGATTATTTTTTCATTGGAACTAACAAAGGGATTAACATTATAAAAAACTACAAGCTATACAAATTCATAAACCAAGACGAAAAATTACCTCAAACGACCTATACTGATGCTTGTGTCGATTCATATAATTCAAAGTTATTGGTAAGTACTTACAAGGGAATTATAAGCTTAGATATGGCTAAAATTTTAAAACCAGAAAAATTAAATAGCCCAATAAACGTAAACCAAATTAAAGTTAATGGTGATGTAGTTTTAAATTCAAATCAATTAAATTTAAGCTATAACGAAAACACAATTGAAATACAATTTGGTAGTAATAATATTTACAGTTCAAAAAAGAATTATTACAAATATAAAATTGTAGGACTTACAAATAAATGGTCTGACCTTAGCACCGAAAATAGTCTAAAGTTATTTAATTTAAAAAGCGGAAAGTACCTTTTTATTGTGGAAGGTAAAAACATTGGAACGAACGAAAATTTCGAACCCTTAACGTTTACTATTACCGTACTGCCTCCTTTTTGGGAAACGTGGTGGTTTTTAGGATTGCTGGCAACTTTCTTAATTATTGTTTTGATTATTTATATTCGAATAAAAATCACTCAAATAAAAAACAAAGCTAAAATAGATAAGCGAATTGCAGAAACTAAATTACAAGCGTTACAAAGTCAAATGAATCCTCATTTTGTTTTTAATGCAATGAATTCTATACAAAACTTTGTTATAGACAATCAAACAGATGAAGCGTTAAAATACATTGGAGAGTTTTCAAAACTAATCCGACAAACACTAGAGTTTTCTTCCAAACAAAGTGTTATGTTAAGCGATGAGATTGAATACCTTGAAAGATACATTTCATTAGAAAATCTGAGACGAAATAAGAAAGTTGAATTCGTGATTTCTACTAATTTTGATGTTGTAACACATACTATCGAAATCCCCCCATTATTGATACAACCAATAGTTGAAAATGTATTTATTCATGCATTTGATTCCCAATCTAAAGACCCTAAAATTGAAATTGAGTTTAATTGTAAAAACGATGAAATAATTTGTAGAATCATTGATAACGGCAAAGGCTTCATGAAAGATTCAGACACCAAACAATCCAAAGGAATCAAATTAGTCGATGAACGCATTCGCTTAATTACAGGTGCTGATGAAAAAATGATTCAAATTCTTTCCAATCCAGCGGGAGGCACAATCATTATCTTGACTATACCACTGCGTTAACTTGTTGAAAGATAGCGATAACTAAACGATAATTTTATAGCTGAATTCAAATGTTACTTTTGTTTTACTATTAACTTCCGTTTATTTAAAAATGGATTAATTATTAAACATTATGGGTTCATTTTCAATTAGAGAATTATTAATTGTTATTATCATATTAATTGTCTTTGGTTATGCAATTAAAGGAATAATAAAATATTTTAAAAGTAGAACAGTACAAAGCAATAAAACTCAGTCACCAATCATTTATGTTATTCTAGGATTAATTTTAGTTAGTTTATTATTTGCTTTTCTTTTTAATAAATACGGAGGAAATAACGATAGTGTTCAGATAGATTCCTCGCTCCCAAATCCAACTAAGGAACAGACCGTTGACGAATATGAAGCATCAATTCCGATAGAGTCTGTTCAAAGCCCACTATATGTTCGTTATGGTGGCAACTGTTTTGTTATTTGTCGCTTAGAAGATAATGCTCGATTGCAAACTCATGTAACGGATTATAAGGGATATTTTATTGAAGATATTAATACAGCATTGGATGGTGGAGAAACTAAATATTTTTCAAGAGAAATTAGAAGTTATGGTTCATTTGTAAAGTTTAGTTTCAATGGAATGAGTTATGATTTAACTAAGCGTCAATGCGAGAGGTTAATTTATGACTTTAGCCACCCTAAGCCGTATTTAGGTCATTAAAAAAATGAAAATAGTTTTTCATTTAGCAACTATTCATTCAAATCCTTAAACAAATAAAAACTAAAATGCATAAACAAGTAAAATTATACTCATTAATATTTTGTTTGATATTTTTCAAAGCTCTCTATTCTCAAACAACGTCAAATTATAATGTAGTTCTATACGCTGACCCAATTGACAAAGAGTTTAGATATAATTTAAAATCAATCAAAGGTACTATATCAAATGATAATAGTATTCTATCAATGATGTTTGGAGTTCCAACAGATGGATTCATGGATAGTCATGGTAATCATTTAATAAGCATTAACAGAAATAGCAATAAAATAATAGACTTGTATAATGAAGGGTTAATGAATACTGAAAAGTTTTTTTATGAACAAAAGGAAATTAATGTCTACAATTGCAATTCAAATTTGAATCAAAATAATTCCATGTTTTTTTCATACGTTAATAATGGATTTGTTGAATTAAATGAGATAAAACTTGAAAACGGCACTAATCGACCTACTCTTTTTCAAGATAAAATTCCAAATACTTTTGAGTTAAACTCTGATAATGACGGAATAGAAACATTCAAAACAGGTGGAGTGAAATTAGGTAATGGTATTGCTGGATTCTTTGGAGAATCTACATATAATAACAAAACCTATTTATTCGTTTATGACTATAAGAGTAAAATAAAATATCGTAAAATTGATTTAACAAAAGCATCATCTGCTTTTGTTAATTTAGGTATCACAGGTACTCATGGTATATGCTTAAAATATAAAGGGAATAAGAATAAAGGTACATTTGAAACAAATTTTTACTCAATCTCAAATATTGTTCAAAATGAAAATTTCATTTATGTTTTTCTTAGAGCAGTTAATGGAGTAGATATTTTACCCTTGGTAATCGATAAATCTAACTATGCAATATCAATAAAGTCTAACTCTTTTTTTAATAAAGGGTACTTATTAGAGACCAATAGAATAATTAATGAAGAGAGATATACGGGAGGTTATTTTTATTTACCATATTCGAGTGGCTTTGTAAATTATAACAAAGTCCAAGAAGAAATTAAATTAGACGTTTATAATAATTTAATTGAAAAAACTTGGTCTATTTCTTTAAATGATATTGAAATAAATCATATCAATGAATATGAAAATTTCATTATTATCGGTGGTTACACAAAGAATTCTGGTTATAAAGGGTTTCCAAATCCAAAAATTATTGTCGTAGACAAATCCACTCATAAGATTTGTTATAGTAAGGTAATTGCAAAAAAAAATGCATTAATAAATTCAATAAATCTGGATTCAAAAAATAATATAATTATTTCAATTGGAGGTATTGTAAATTATAGTGAAGATTATTCGTTTTTCCCTCAAATAATTATAGATAAAATTGATGAACAAGGGAAATTTATTAATGATTTATTTGTTAAATAATTATGAAGCAAACTAATAATTTTAAGTATGTACTATTGATTTTTGTATTTATTTCTTGTAAAAACAAAGAAAATGTTGATGTCAACCCATCAATAAATGGTAAAGAAAATTCAGTTTCTAAAACTTTGACAACACAAGAAATAAATGATGACCTAATAAATAAATATGTTGATGGGGAGTTTATTCTAAATACACAATCTGACAAACCTATCTTATATCATAAAAATGGTTTAATCTCAAGTATTTATTTGATTTCGAAAGAAACGAATAACATAAGTGATTTATATAATTCAAACCAGCACCGTAAAACAATTTGCTTTTACGAAAATGGAGGAAATAGATTAAAAAGTGAATATATTGGACGATTTCAACATGGTGAACAATTAATGTATTATGAAAATGGACAACTATCAAACAAATCAAATTTTGAAGATGGTCGAAAAGAAGGTGAACAATTAAAGTATTATCGTGATGGCAAAATTCAATCAACTCTTAATTATTTAAATGACAAAAGAGAGGGCGAATGTATTGGATTTTATTCTAATGGAACAATAAGTTTTAAATCAAATTATACAAATGGAGTAGCGATTGGAAAATCAATTAAAAACTACGAAAATGGTAAAATACAAGAAATCTGTAATGATGATTTAGAATTTAGAGTTTGTAAAAGCTATCTTGAAAACGGAAACTACTTTTCTGAAAAAAAATATAATTTAATTTCTGGAGAAATTATATCAATGGTGTTCTTTAATGAAAATGGTGATAAAAAAGAAGAACATTACTATGATGCTAGCGGCAATGAAATAAAACAAAGTTCGATAATTGAAAATTATAATTCTGAAGGAAATAAATTTGAATAAGTATTATATTTTAATGCAACTAACATTAGTCATATGAACATCACTTTTACATAAATTAAATATTTGTATTAAAAGCAACACTTTTCCAATCGAATCCTTTAATACCAACTTCAATTAACGAATTAATCGAAAACGTAAACAGGTCGTCAAACTCTTTGATTGAGTTATTAATTATTCAATTATCTTATATACTCAAAATAATAGAGTGATTGGGTTTTGTAATAGAAATAGAAAGAGTTTTGAAGGTGCTAAAAAAAGAAAAATCTGTAGAATTATAAATTAAAATAATAGTAAACTAAAAATAAAATAAAATAAAATGAGAATAGCATTAATCCTAATTGTACAATTATTTCCATTTTTCATTTTTTCACAAAATGAAAATAATGAAATTATTCAAAACAGTGAAATGGCTTCATATTTTAATTCCTATGATATTATCAAAGTAATCAAAGATGAATTTAATCTAGAAGAACTTAATCAAAAAGACTGGGATAAAGAAAATGATGAATATTATAATTTTAAAAAAGATTGGGTTAAAAAGGAAATAGGATATTTATCTGAATTTATAAAGACATATGGAATTTCGAATTGGAATCACATGAAATTAAAATTCATTGAACTAGAAAAAAATATTGATGTAAAAAGTAGTTATTATGAAAATTTACCCCATGGTTATTGGGATTTTGGAAATTACAAAGGAGAGTTTAAAAACGGTAAACAAAATGGTGAATGGATTTTAAAAAAAGAAGAATCTAATTCTCATTTTGAGTTTGGTGAATATGTAGGTGAATTACTTGATACAGTTATTAACCATGAATTTTATGATAATGGACTTGCAGTTGGACAGTGGTTTACAATGAAAAACGGAATTAGGTTTAACACATTAAATTTTGTAGACGGTAAATTGGACGGGCAAATAAATTTAAACCTTAATAATTATGCTGTTAATATATTTGGTGATTACGTAAATAGAGGTATAGAAGAGATTAATATGATTTTTCTAAACGGTATTCCCCATGGAAGTTTTACTTGGTCAAATCAATATAGAATTTGTACAGGCTCATATAACTTAGGTATCCCAAATAGAAAATGGGATATTTATAAGATTGATTGGAAGAACGCAAATAAAATCTTGTGCAACGAATATAAAATGGAAATTAACGAGAAATATTTCACAATAAAAGAAAGCAATTTTAAATCAAACTCAAGTGATAATTTTGAAAAAGAATATTACATATCTGATAAAAATGGTGTGTTCAAACAAACTAATTGGTTTAAATACAAAATTATAGTTAATGATTATAAAGAAACAAGATTTACTATGAGCGAGAAAATAGAAAACCAAAAGATAACAAGCATAAGATATAGAGGTTCTGACGAATTTCGAAACGGCAAAAAAGAACAAGAATTTTATTCAAATGGTAAATTAAAACAAGAAGGTGTTGTCAATCAATATAGAAAGGAATATGACATTAATGGTAAATTAATTAGAAGTAGCTCACAGTTTAATTCCTTATGGGATGGAGTTCATTAATTATAAAAAACAGTTTTTTCACAATAATCTATAATTGAGTATTAATAGCATGATTCTTCCAATCAAAATTTTTGATTCTATCTGCAATTAATGAATTTATCGAAAACGTAAACAAGTCGTCAATTGTCCAAACAATAACTACTTCTGAGCCATCAAATTTATTTTGAGGGTCATTGACGCTTTTATCTGATGATAACCACAGAAATACTGTGTATGGTCGAAATGTTTTCAGATTTAAGTCGAAGCTATCCATATAATTAACGGTTCTTCGCTTGCCCCAGTGCTCTGGTACTTTCAGATTTTCGATTACATATATATTGTCCTCAAGTGTTGGTTTACCAGCCAAGAACTCCCCATATGTTCTTCTAATGTCTATAGCGATAACTTCAACATTGTAACCGCAGTCCAATTTAATTATTTGCTTTTTCATTGTTTTTTTTATTGATAAATATCGTGATAAAATATTTTATTTAACTGTATTCCAGGATAATAGACGATTTCCTTGCGTATTAAAAAGAAGCCTGGCATCTTTGCGATGTGCAATTTTAGATTATAATCAAACAGTTCACAAAAGCTAATTTGAAACAAATAGGTAAACCAATAAAAAAACTTGTGCAAAATACACCATCCTATTATTGCACAATTTTCACTCAAAAATTAAGAAAATGAAAAAGGCAAGATACATTCGACAAAGTACTAAAAACCAAACCAACCTTCATCAACTCGCAAAAGCACACCCAGATGAAATTTTGTTTATTGACATAATTAGTGGTTCAATACCTTTTGCCGAAAGACCAGAAGGAAGGAAATTAATTGAAGCTGTTGATGCTAGTGGAGCTGGTGAAGCTCATATTATTAACTACATAACCTTCCATGACCTATCGAGAGCTGGACGCTCAACAATTGACGTACTAACAACTTTATCCTATTTCCAGTCGAAAGGTGTTATTGTAAAGATTGATAATTTGGGTTTGGAATCAATGATTAACGGTAAATCTAATCCTATTTTCAGTCTAATTTGCTCGGTCTTAAGTGAGATAAATTCTTTAGAACGAGCTACTTTGCTCGAAAGACAGGCTGAGGGAATCGCTCAAGCTAAACTAAGAAACGTTTATAAAGGCAGAGTAAAAGGAACTACTGATTCTCCAGAAATCACGACCGAAAAACATAAACGGACAATTCGTGCATTAAAGGCTAATCCTACATTGTCGCTTAGAGACATCGCAAAACTTGCAAGTGATGCAGACTATAAAGTATCAGCAAACACAGTAAAAAAAGTAAAAGCAATCCTTAACGAAACTAATTAGCATGCACTTTATACAACTAAATAAAATCTACATGGAGCTCGCACGAAGGTATAAGTGCCACCGTTTTGAAGTTTTCAGCAACATGAATAGAACAGGAACATCACCAGTTGAAACTATGATAGAATTTTGGTTGCCTCGTGATACACAAGTTGACCAGAAGAAACTTGGGGCAATACTTGAAAAGTATATAAGCAACGTGAAGTATTTTCATTTTGTTGTAGAAGGTGACTCAATCTTCTTGATTATCAATTACCATAAGAAAAAGAATATGTTAGGTATTGAATACGAATACAGTTTAAATTGATTAATATGAAGAAGACAAGAATTACAATAACTCATCAGTTAGAAAAAACCAAACATATTTTTATGGTGCAAGACCCAAATCGATTGACCCAAAAAGAGAAGGAACGAGTAATGGCTAAGATGAACGTTGAAATGTTACTAATTAATGGGAGACTTTACAAGGTTAATTAGGCTAAAAGCCTTCAAATATACCAAGCCCAAACAAAGCAAAGTCATACTTTACTGGGTCAATTGGGTCAAGTTCTCTTAGTGATTTATCAAGCTCTTCAAGTGCTTTTACATCGTTGTTTTTACGATTAAGCAATCCTAATTTTCTAGCGACATTACCAGAATGCACATCTAAAGGACAAGATAGTTTGGCTGGACTAATATCCCAAATACCAAAATCTACTCCTTTTGAATCTTTTCGACATAACCACCTAAGATTCATGTTAATTCTCTTCGCAACACTTCCTTTCATTGGGTCTGCGACATGCTTTCTTGTTCTTTGTGGGTGTTCAATTTCAAAGAAAATTCTATTTAACTCTTGAATTGCTGGTTGTAATGAATTTTCAGTTTGGTACTTAGTGAATATAGATTCTAAACCACCATGAACTGAATAAACATGTTTTAGAGCTTTAATAAAATACTTAAAGTCTTCACCATTGAAGGTGCGATGCACAAATGTTTCAAGTCGCTCAAGTTGATATTCATGATGAGACATAACAAAATCGTATGGAGAATCTCCCAACAAATCCATCATGCGGTGACCGTTCTTGGTTATCATTTTACGATTACCCCAAGCAATAGAAGATGCAAGGAAACTTGCTATCTCAATATCTTCTTTGCGTGAATATCTGTGAGGGACACTAATAGGGTCTGGTTCAATGAAGTTAACAGTATTAAATTCATTTACCTTTGCATCTAAAAATTCTTTAAGCTCTTCTATGGTTAATCCCATTAGTATCTATAATTATTCTTTGCAAAGATATTATTCTATATACAAAAATCCTACCACTCTAATTACCCGTATTTACATGTTTTTGCGTTGGATGGTACGAAATGATGCCAATGGTGTTGATTTAGGAATTTGGAAAACCATCCCTACTGCTGCGTTATCTTGTCCGTTAGATGTCCATTCCGGAAATGTAGCTCGGAAATTATTGCTTTTAACTAGAAAACAAAATGATGCAAAAGCGTTACACGAATTAGATACTAATTTAAGACGTTTAGATGCCAACGATCCTGTAAAATACGATTTTGCCTTGTTTGGTTTAGGCGTTTTTGAAGGGTTTTAAATAGTAATGGAAACTAAGTTTTTGAAAAATATCTTAAAAGCTATACCATTTATAAAAAAATAAATTTTGCATATTTTTTTATACTATATTTGTTTTGCTTAACAAAAATAAGCGAAATAAAAACAAGCAAAACTTTCGCCAATCTTGCCATTGGGAAAAATCGCCCTTCGGGACAATTTTTCCCAATGACCGCTCGGCTACGCCGACAGTCGGGAAACCATCGTTGCTTCCGCACGACGTTTTCCCAACTGTCGCCTTTGACGCATTTCAATTCGGAACAAGTTCCTCTTGAAACGACGACAAAGCCGAGCGGTCAATCTTGCCAATTTGGAATAAAAGTGGTTTGAAAGTTTCGTATATATACAAGTTAGCTACAATGTCAGAAAAAATGAATGAAGAAGCAACATATTTTGAAATATCAGATTCTGGAGATTTAATTCGAATTGAATTATTAGGATTGAGTCATCCAAATGCGGAAATGGATTGGGACAAAAATTGGGTAAAAGCAATTGTCGAAGTAAAAGCTGGAGTATTTTCTGGAAAATTTAAAGCAGATTTTATGAACGTAGATTTTGTTAGTTTCAAAAATGAATTGGCAAAACTTTATGAAAAACTAAATGGAATTGCATCATTTCAAACTTTAGAAGATCAAGTTGATATAAAAATTTTTGGCGATGGAATTGGACATTTAAATGCAAAATGTGTTGTAATGGATGATGCTGGAAATGGAAACCGTTTAGAATTTGAAATAGATTTTGACCAAACTCACATACCGAATATATTAAACCAACTTGAAAAAATTGTAGCAAAGTTTCCTCAAATTGGGGAATTAAACTAACAAACACTGTAGCTAACAAGCGTTTGGCAAGATTGCGAATTTTGTAGTAAATTCACGTTTATTTCTCGCAAGAAATTTTATCTTTGATAGAAAATAATCAGTTCCGAAGTTCGCAACCTCGCCAAGCGCCGGAACGTTAGCTGTGATTTTAACGACTGACACGAACAGACAATGAAGACTGTAACAGAAATAAAATTTGACAGAGTAATTAAAGATGGATTTCACGAAATCTTAAAGCCACTTGGATTTAAAAAGAAGGCTAACAACTTCTATTTACAAGGACAGGATTTAGGACAAATAATAAATATTCAGAAAAGCTCATTTTACTCAAAAGACCATATAAACTTTACAATTAACACAGGACTTTTTCTTCCTGAACACTGGACTGGCTTGATATACAATGAAGGAAAAGAAATACCAACTTTTCCGACTGAACCAGAATGTTTAATTAGGAAGCGTATTGGAGAACTCAGAAACCAACACGACACTTGGTATGACATTGAGGAGAAGACAGATGAGAATACTTTGATAGTTGAAATGAGGACAAACCTTACAAAATATATTCTACCCTATTTCGACAAGACGAAATCGAAGGAAGAAATTTTAAATTTACTTGACACCGAGAAATTAATTTTAGCACCTTTAGGTAAACTAATAGTATATGCTGAATTAAAGCAATTTGACAAGGCAAAAACAGAATATTTGACCATTTTGAAGGAGAAAACTAATCCGCATTTTTTAGAAACGGTAAAAGAATACGGACAGAAATATGGACTTGCTTAAAAGAAAAACCACAGCTAACAGCACATTTGCATTAGGCGGGGTTTCGTCTCCGCTTGATAGTTTTGTGGTAGCCGAAAGTTCAGTTGTCCGAACAAATTTTTATGCTAAAAATCCCGCCCATCGCCAATCTGCCAAACGTTAGCAGTAATAGTAGACGAATTGATTTAAAAATGAAATATTTCTTATTTATCTTACTCTTTTTTCCAACATTAATCTTCTCTCAAGCAATTCTTGAATCTAATGAAGAATGTGTTTTTTCCTTTAAAACTAAAAATGGAAAAACAATGATGTTAGCCAAAGAAAAGAATAACAAGTACTTAATTTATCGTTACGGAACGGAAAATAAAATTGAATTAGAATTCCCAATAAAAGATTCAAGCAGTTGGGATAAGTTTACTTATAATTATTATTTCCGAGGTGGCGGAAAACAAAATGCAGGATTAGATATTGACAATATTAAATTTGAAAATAAAGGTTATAAATATATAATTTATGCTGTTTACAGTGCTGGAGATGAAGAAAATGAAGAATCATACAATATAGGAATCTTGATTTACAACAAGAAAAATAAAATAACAAGAATTGAAGGAATTACAGAAACCGAAGTCGGAAATCTACATCAATTTAGAACAAACAAATTAGTAAAGATTGATCTTGAATCTGGACTAGAGGAATAATTTAACTACTACTGCTAACACATGTTTGCCGCTATTTCTGGGCTTGCGCTTGCTATTTTTGTCTTCGTGGAAAATAATCTGGTGTCAATAACTCCAACTTTCTAAGAAATTTTGTAGGTTTGTTTGGTTCGTGCTTGCAGCAGCAACAGACGGCAAGCATGGGAACGTCAGGCTGTGAAAAAACTTCTTTTTCATTTAAAAATCTAAACACACAATTTGTATTACTTCGATTTAAACTAATGTAATTTTTAGTTATTCTACAAAATACAAAATCTCTATATTTCTCACCACTATTTTACTATATTTGTTTTTAAGATTGTGTGGTTTTTTTCAGTCTGTTGTTGTGCACTAATTTCCAGGACGAAAATGCTAAAAGAGAAAATTTATTATGTGGACGAAGGAATTCTGAAAAGAATCGAATCTGAATTTGAACTAATTGAGAAAAAAGATTGGTACAAACTTTATGAAAACAAAAACGACAAATCGTTTTGGCGACTTGACGAATGGGACAAATATCAAGTGCAAATTTTTGTAAAAATTGATTCATTAGAAAATTGGTCTGAGTTTGACGATAAAGATTTAAGAATTAAACTTTTAAAGGAATTTCGAGGTTTGTCAAATGAAAAGTGTAAATGGAAAGATTGCAGCAGAAAGGCGCTAAATAATCTTGTGTTTTGTGAATTACACGCTTATACAGAAATGGGAATTAGAAAATAGAAAATATGAATTTCGAAGACTTCAGAAAAGATATAGAATCAAGATTGATTTCAAAAATAGAATTTGAGTTACAAGAATTTAATTTTCTTCCGTATAGTTTTGGAAGTGGACTTCTCGCCTATCGAATAAATGGCCAAATTCATAAGTTTATATTTGATGGCAGAGAAAATGAATTAACTTGGTTGAAAAGCAAAACACATCAGAAATATTTCGGAAGTGACTTCACAGAATTTGAAAAGTTTGACGGATTAATGATTAGTGATGAAGTTTTATGGAAAGGTTTAAAAAACAGTGCATAATCGAGTAGACTGCCCTACTCCAAACGGAGCAGGGAGAGCCTCTCACACCACCGAGTCCTTCGTTTAAACTCAGGATAAACCAAGCGGGTCACGTACTCGGCGGTTCGCAAAGAGATGGGTTAAGTTTTATAAAAACTTCCGTTTTAAAACTTGGTCGCCCTTCGGTTTTTAAAACTTTGGAATGAAAACCTAGTTTTATAGCATCGATGTGATGCACAAAAGCTTCTATAAAACGAACTTGATTGTCAGCCGTTATCTTGTCTTCTAAGCTACTCATTTGTAGCTGATGGCGAGAAATTCCTTGGATGTGTTGCATGATTAAAAATACAACAATTCTATTTTTAATACAAGTTTTTAACTATATTTGTTATTGAGATTGTGAAGTTTTTTCACAGTCTGACGTTAGCACCAATTACCAAACTCGTTATGAGACAACTTATCTTTATTTTAACTGCTTGTATTCTGGTTTCCTGTCAGCACAAAGAGCAAATTAAAAAGTCTTTCGTTACATTTGAATTCGAAACTTGGAATCTTGCTGAAAACTATATTATAAAGTATAATGGCAGAGATACAATTTATCTGATGCGAATTTTTCCAGAAAAAGAAAATTTATTTTGCGTTATCAAAGAAAGTGAAAAAGAAGATTTGATAAAGAGTGTAAAAGAATCAAAAATTAATTATTCAAAAGAATATTGGAATAGTTTAGTGGAAGATGGACAATCATATAAGTTCAAAATAGAACATTTCAACAGAAAAAAAGATTCGATTTTAATACACGAGGGAAAAGGACCAAGAAAATTATATGATTTAGCAAAAAGTCTTAAAATCTTAATAGGCCGAAAGAAATTTTTTAAAAAAAATTGATACAATTGCGGTATGTTGCAAAAAATTCACAAGACCTCTCAAAAACAAATTTTTGTGGAGAATACCGGATTCGAACCGGTCGCCTCTACGCTGCCAGCGTAGCGCTCTAGCCAAATGAGCTAATCCCCCAAAACATTCAAATATACTAAAAAATATTCAAATTCATAATACTATAAAAAAAATCCCGATTTTCATCGGGATTTAGTATATCAAATTTATTTGCAAATTAAGATAATGCTGCTTTTACTTGGTCAGCCGCTTCTTGAAACTGAACTGCTGATAAAATTGGCATACCTGAATTGTCAATTAATTCTTTTGCAATTTCTGCATTAGTACCTTGTAAACGAACAATAATTGGCACTTTAATAGCATCACCCATATTTTTATAGGCATCTACTACTCCTTGCGCTACTCTATCGCAACGTACAATTCCACCAAAAATATTAATTAAAATGGCTTTTACATTCGCATCTTTTAAAATAATACGGAAAGCAGTTTCAACACGTTTTGCATCTGCAGTACCACCTACATCTAAGAAGTTTGCAGGTTCAAAACCAGCATATTTAATTAAATCCATAGTAGCCATTGCTAAACCTGCACCGTTTACCATACATCCAACCGTTCCATCTAAATCTACATAATTTAAACCAACTTCTTTCGCTTCAACTTCAATAGGATTTTCTTCACGAACATCACGCATTTCAGCTAAATCTTTGTGACGGAATAAAGCATTATCGTCTAAATCTACCTTAGCATCTACTGCAATAATTTTATTATCTGATGTTTTTAAAACTGGATTGATTTCAAACATAGTTGCGTCTGAACCTATGTACGCTTTATATAAAGCATCTACAAATTTTACCATTTCTTTAAACGCTTCACCTGATAAACCTAAATTAAAAGCAATTTGTCTTGCTTGAAATCCTTGTAAACCAACTGAAGGGTCAATTTCTTCTGTAAAAATTAAATGTGGTGTATGTTCAGCCACTTCTTCAATATCCATTCCACCTTCTGTAGAATACATAATCATATTACGACCTTTACCTCTATTTAATAAAACAGACATATAAAATTCTTTTGTTTCAGATTCACCTGGATAATAAACATCTTCAGCAATTAAAACTTTATGAACTCTTTTACCTGTTGGAGGTGTTTGCGGCGTAATCAAATCCATTCCAATAATCTGACCCGCTATTTCTTTAACTTGGTCTAAATTTTTAGCTAATTTAACACCACCACCTTTTCCACGACCACCTGCGTGAATTTGAGCTTTAATAACATGCCAACCAGTTCCGGTTTCAGCAGTTAATTGTTTTGCTTTTTCAACAGCTTCTTCTGCATTATTGGCCACATGACCACGTTGTATGCGCACGCCATAGCTTGCTAATATTTCTTTACCTTGATATTCGTGTACGTTCATAATTATGTATGAGTTAATCTTGTTTAAAAGTGGTACAAAAATAATAAAGTAATTGGTAATTGACTAATTTTATTCTTATTTTTAAAATTAAAATTGACAATTTAGTATAGCTATTGTTATAAATTAAACAATTTGTTATTTTTTTATTTAATTTGTGTAATAATTTTATTTTGTATATATTCTAAAGTAATTTTACAAAAAAAGTAAAAATGCAAAACTCAGAATTAGTACAAGTAGCACAAGAATTTGGATGTCCACTATATGTGTACGATGCCGAAAAAATTATATCACAATATAATCGATTAACGAAAGCTTTTCATAAGATAGAAAATTTTAAAATTCATTATGCTGTAAAAGCACTTTCAAATGTTTCTGTATTAAAATTATTAAAAAATGAAGGTTGTGGTTTGGATACCGTTTCTATTGAAGAAGTTCTATTAGGCCTTCACGCAGGTTTTCAACCGAATGAAATTATGTATACCCCAAATGGTGTTTCTTTTGAAGAAATTGAAAAAGTTGCAAAAATGGGTGTTCAAATAAATATTGATAATCTTTCCATATTAGAACATTTTGGTGGGAAACATCCAACTATTCCAGTGTGTATTAGAGTAAATCCGCATGTAATGGCTGGAGGAAATGCAAATATTTCTGTTGGACATATTGATAGTAAATTTGGAATTTCTATCCATCAATTACCACACATAGTAAGGATTGTAGAAAATACTAAAATGAATATTAATGGCATTCATATGCACACAGGTTCTGACATTTTAGATGTTGAAGTATTTTTGTATGCTGCCGAAATTTTGTTTGAATCTGCTAAACAATTTAAAAATCTTGATTTTATTGACTTTGGAAGTGGTTTTAAAGTGCCTTATAAAAAAGGCGATATTGAAACGGATATTGAAGAATTTGGTAGAAAATTAAGCAAGCGTTTTTTAGCATTCGAAAAAGAATATGGGAAAAATTTAACTCTAGTATTTGAACCAGGTAAATTTTTAGTTAGCGAAGCGGGTTCGTTTTTAGCTAAAGTAAATGTTGTAAAACAAACTACTTCTACTGTTTTTGCTGGTGTTGATACGGGTTTTAATCATTTAATTCGACCGATGCTTTATGGAGCAGAGCATCACATTGAAAACATTTCAAATATAAAAGGAAAAGAACGTTTTT
>JBIPOM010000143.1:0-5410 GCA_044379175.1 Flavobacterium sp.
AGTTCTTTAATTGTGGGTATTTTTGTAGCGATAAAATTTTCATATATTGTCCGATTGGCATTAGAAGAAAAAATAAAAACCAATCCAAAACACATTGAAATTATTGCTTTTGCAATAACTTTTATTTTAGTACTTATTGCCATTCATTTATTGGCTAAATTTTTTACAAGTATCGCAAGTTTTGCTTATTTAGGTTGGTTAAATAAATTGGGAGGCGCTGTTTTTAGTATGTTAAAAACCATTTTAATGTTAGGTGTTTTATTGAATTTACTTCAAAAAATAAATACTAATAGTATTTTGGTAAAAGAAGAAACTTTGAATGAATCCCTATTTTATCAGCCCGTACAAGAAGTGTCTAAATTTATGTCGCCAAATCTTGAAAAATGGTACGAAGAAGTAAAAGAAAGAACAAAAGAAAAGCCTGAAAATCAAAAAGCTTCTGATTCGTTGAATGTAGACAAAAAGGAGTAATTTCCCACAAATTTTACTATTCACTAACCCATTTAAAACCGACTCTCGGAATATTTTCAATAGCTAAATCAGGAGTTTCTTTAAAGATTTTTCGTAAACGAGAAATAAAAACATCTAAACTTCTGCCTAAAAAATAATCGTCGGATCCCCAAAGTTCCATCAGAATTTTTTCGCGTTTTAAAACTGTATTTGGATTGTCTAAAAACAGTTTTAGTAATTGTGCTTCCCGTTCTGTAAGCGTTATTTTTGTAGTTTCGTTTTTGATTAAATAATTTTCTGGTTCAAAAATAAAACCTGAAAACGCATATTTTTTTATCACTTTTTCAGTGTTTTTTTGACTTCGGTGTAAAAAGACTTCAATTTTCAAGATTAGTTCTTCAATAGAATACGGTTTCACTAAATAATCATCAGCGCCAAGTTTTAAACCTTTAATACGATCTTCTTTCATCGTTTTTGCCGATAAAAAAATAATTGGAATTTCTTGATTTCTTTTTCTTATTTCGGTTGCCAATTCAAATCCATCCATTTCAGGCATCATAATATCAGTAACTACAATGTCAAACTGATTTTTGCAAAACATATCAAAACCTATTTTACCATTGTTGCAGTGTACCACATCAAAATGATGTTCTAAATTATCAACAGTTAAAAACGCAAGTGTTTCTTCGTCTTCAATATATAAAACTCTCTTTTTACTCATAATCTTTTTTATTAATTATAATCGATACAACAATTCCTTTATCAGTATTATTAGCGATGATTATTTTCCAAAGATGTAAGTCGCAAATCTTTTTCACATACGACAAACCAATTCCAAAACCTTCAATATTTTTAATGTCTTGACGAGATACTCTATAAAATTTATCGAAAACAAAAGGCAAATCTTTAGGTGGGATTCCACAACCTTTATCTTTAATTTGAATAGAAAGTTGTTGGTTGTTTTCTGTAATCACAATTTCAATTTTAGGAGAAGATTCAGAATATTTTACGGCATTATCTACTAAATTGAATAAAATATTGTACATATGAAATTCATCTGCTTTTAAAACAAATGTCTTTGTAACTATTATATTGATATCAATTTCCTTATCATACTTTAATAAAATATTATCTTTTACTAAGTCTAAAACAGGCTTCAATTCAAACTTAGTTTTATCAATTAGCATTTGTTTGCTTTCTGTTTTTGCTACATACAATATTTTTTCAATATGCTCATTTAATTTGTTGGTTTGATTGACAACAATTTGATTATATTTTTTCAGTTTCGGATTTTCTTTAATTTCGTTTTGTTCTTTAATATAATTTGATGCGATAAGAATTGAGGCTAAAGGCGTTTTAAATTCATGTGACATATTATTGATAAAATCTTTTTGTAATTCAGTATATTTTTTCTGTTTTAACATAATTACCACCGAATACACATAAATGATTAAAACTAAAAACAACACTAAAGTGAAAATCCAATATTGATTTAAATTTTTAAAATAATTTTGTTCAATATCCGGAAATCGAATGGCAAAATAATAGGTGTATTTTGAGTTTTTGGTAAAACAACTCGGACATTTAATTGGTTCTTTTTTTCCATTACTATTAATATGATTGCTAAACGCCATTTTATCTGAAGTGCAATTATAAACAGCGTATTCAAAATCTACATCTAAATTATTTTTTTGAAATTCAGAAATTAAATAATGCTCTAAAATCGTATTTTCAAATTCGTAATTTACATTCACAGTAAAATAATTCCCGGATAGTTTCTCTACCTGATTAGAAACTAATAAACCTGTTAAATTATCTTTATAAAGTTTTTCTAATACCTCTTGTAATGCAAAGAATATTTTATCTTCAGTATCTTTTTTCGCTAATTTATGAGCATTATTTATTAAAAACAGTTGCATAATAATAACCCCTACAATGGCTAGGAATCCAATTATTATGACAATATTAAATCGAGATAATTTCATTTTTGTTCTAAATTTTTAACGATAGTAAGACAAATTATAAAGCGAAATTAATCATTAACAACTCATTAACACAATAAATATAAAGGATTAACAACATTAATTAAAAAAATAAATACATTTGTAATGTTAAAACAACTAAATTAAATATAATAATTATGAAAACAGTAAAATTACTTGCATTTGCATTATTCATGGGTTCACTTTCATTTGCTCAAACTGCACCTGTGGCCGTTCCTGCACCACCTCAAACACCATCTCAAATGAAATGGGAAAAAGAAACGCATGAATTTGGAACTATTGAACAAGGAAAACCAGTTTCTTATGAGTTTACTTTTACAAACACTACTAACAAAGATGTTACTTTAAAAGATGTTAAAGCATCTTGTGGGTGTACAGCTACTAATTACACAAAAACTGCAATTAAACCAGGTGAAAAAGGTACAGTAACTGCTACTTACAATGCCGCATCAGGTGGTGCTTTTCACAAAACAGTAACTGTAATTACTAGCGAAGAAAATGCTATGCCGAAAACAATTACAATTAAGGGAACTGTAAAGGTTAATGAAGCGCCTGCAGTAGCTGCACCGGCCTCTAAATAATAAAATCACTATTTAATTATAAATCCCGATAAAACATATTTATCGGGATTTTTTTGTCAACTATTTAGTATACATCTCTGTAAAATATTTATAAAATAACGGAATAGTTTCAATTCCTTTCATATAATTGAAAATTCCATAATGTTCATTTGGCGAGTGAATGGCGTCACTATCCAAACCAAATCCCATTAAAATAGTTTTGCTTTTCAATTCTTTTTCAAACAAAGCAACAATCGGAATACTTCCTCCTGAACGAACAGGAATAGCCGAAACACCAAACGATTCTGTGTACGCTTTATTTGCAGCTTGATAGCCAATACTGTCAATTGGCGTTACATAACCTTGTCCGCCATGATGAGGCGTTACCTTAACTGTAACGGCGCTTGGTGCAATACTTTCAAAGTGTTTTTTAAATAATTCTGTTATGTTTTCCCAATCTTGATTTGGAACCAATCGCATCGAAATTTTAGCAAAAGCTTTACTTGCAATTACGGTTTTTGCCCCTTCACCAGTATAACCACCCCAAATCCCGTTTACATCTAAAGTTGGACGAATAGAATTTCTCTCGTTAGTTGTATAACCAGATTCACCGTAGGTATCTGCAATATTTAATGCTTTTTTGTACGCCTCTTCAGAATACGGTCTTTTTGCCATTTCTGTTCTTTCTTCTAGCGATAATTCTTCCACGCCATCGTAAAAACCAGGAATCGTAATATGATTGTTTTCATCGTGTAACGATGCAATCATTTTGGTTAATATGTTTATAGGATTAGCTACTGCACCACCATATAAACCTGAATGTAAATCTCTATTTGGACCCGTTACTTCCACTTCTACATAGCTTAAGCCACGCAAGCCTGTTGTAATTGAAGGTTGTGTGTTAGAAATCATCCCTGTATCTGAAATTAAAATCACATCACAAGCTAATTTTTCTTGATTGCGTTCCACAAACCAACCTAAACTTTTTGAACCTACTTCTTCTTCGCCTTCAATCATAAATTTTACATTACAAGGCAAGTTATTATTTGCAATCATGTATTCAAATGCTTTAACATGCATGTACATTTGACCTTTGTCATCACAAGCACCACGAGCAAAAATCGCGCCTTCCGGATGAATTTCTGTAGTTTTAATTACAGGTTCAAATGGAGGAGATGTCCACAATTCAATTGGATCTGCGGGCTGTACATCATAATGTCCATAAACTAAAACTGTAGGAAGATTTGAATCAATTATTTTATGCCCGTAAACGATTGGATAGCCAGGTGTTTCGCACATTTCTACTATATCACAACCTGCTTTTTCTAAACTAGATTTTACAGCTTCTGCAGTATTAATTACATCTTGAGCATATGCGCTGTCTGCACTAACAGAAGGCATTTTTAGTAATTCTATTAATTCATTAATAAATCGTTCTTTGTTCTCCTGAACGTATTGTTTTATGTTTTCCATGATTATTTTTTATAAAGTTCAAATATACGAATTCAATATCAATGTCAAAAAACAATTTCAATGTCAATTTCAATGTCAATTTCAATATTTATATCAATTTCAAAAAGTTTTGAACACAGATTAGAGAAATTTCTATAATTTATCCAATTTGTGTCCTGAAAAAATCATTAAATCATTGATTTAAAAATAATTAAACATAAAACATTGAAATTTGATAATTATTATTATCTTTGCACCCTTAATTAACCGAGGTCGAGTACCTCAAATTTAATCACAAGATTATGCCAGTAAGAATTAGATTACAAAGACATGGTAAAAAAGGGAAGCCTTTTTTCTGGATCGTAGCGGCAGATGCTCGCTCAAAAAGAGATGGTAAATTCCTAGAAAAAATAGGAACGTACAATCCAAACACTAACCCTGCAACTATTGATTTAAATGTTGATAGTGCTGTTCAATGGTTACACAACGGTGCCCAACCAACTGACACGGCTAAAGCAATTTTATCTTATAAAGGTGCTTTGTTGAAACATCATTTAGATGGTGGAGTTAGAAAAGGTGCTTTAACACAAGAACAAGCAGATGCTAAATTAGCAACTTGGTTAGATGCAAAAGCTGGAAAAGTTGATGCTAAAAAAGACGGGTTAAGCAAAGCACAAGCAGATGCTAAAGCTAAAGCTTTTAAAGCAGAACAAGCAGCAAACGAAAAACGTATGGCTGCTATTGCTGATGCTGCGAAAGTAGAAGAAGTAGTTGAAGCTGCTCCTGAAGTAACTGAAGAAGTTGCTACAGAAGAAGTAGTTGAGGCTGCTGCTGAGGTGACTGAAGAAGTTGCTGTTGAAGAAGTAGTTGAAGCTGTTGCAGAAGAAACTACAGAAGCTCCTGCTGCTGAAGAAAACAACGAAGAAAAAGAAGCTTAATATATAC
>JBIPOM010000144.1:0-5406 GCA_044379175.1 Flavobacterium sp.
TAACAGAAGACACGTATTATATGGGTGTTGTTCCGTATTTAGGATTTTTAATCACTTTAGCGTCTTGTTATAGATTGGCAAAATTTAATGTAGATACGCGTCAAACGGATTCGTTTATTGGTCTGCCAACACCAGCAAATGCTTTGTTAATTATGAGTATTCCAATGATTCAATTTCATTCGGAATTTGAATGGTTGGTTGATTTTTTAAGTAATCCTTATGTTTTAGTTGGAGTTACAGTTTTAAGTTCGTATTTATTAAACGCAGAAATTCCTTTATTTTCATTAAAAGTAAAAAGTTTCAGTTGGGAAAAATATAAAATGCAAGTTGTGTTTTTAATCCTTTCTTTGATTTTAATTGTTTTGTTAGAATTCATTGCCATTCCGATTATTATTTTATTATATGTAATTTTATCTGTTGCAAATAATAAGATGGGCAAGAAAGTTTAGTTATTTTTACTACTTGTGAAATCTGTTTTAGCTAATTTAATTAGGAATTTAAGAAGTAAATAATATGAAAATGAGATTGTTTTTTTTATTGTTAGTATTGAATTTTTCATCAAGTTATTCCCAATCAATTCAAATTAATCAAATTACGCCATCTTCTGTAAGTGGTGGGATAAATGTAAATTTATTGGTTACAACATATAACGGTGCTGGTTATTTAAGTAATGCTTATACAATTATTGGAAATACAATTAATTTATCTGTCTGTTATTGGTTTAATGTATTACAACCTGTTTACCAAATGAGTAACGATTTTTTTATACCTATTGCAAATAGTGCAAGTTACACTATAAATGTAAGTATTTTTCATTCTATGTCATCAACAGTTTGTGATTATTTTTCAGTAGGACCTACATCTGCAGTTAATTTTTTAGATGTTACAAGTTTTGAAAAGTTTCCAGAAAAATTTGCTTTATTTCCTAATCCAACTACTGGTAAAATTGAATTTAATTGTGATCAAACCTTCATTAACAAGTTTAGTGTTTTTGACAATCTGGGAAGAATGATCAAAAGCGAAGAAAATAGTATTAAAAACAGTTTCGATTTAAGTGGGTTTAATGATGGAATTTATTTCATTAATTTTGAAACTAAAAATGGAAATTTTACACAAAAGATAATTTTGAATAAATAAGTAAATCAATACATAAATGATAGTTTTTGAAACTTAAAACTATTTTTAAAGTTTAAAATCACTTAAAAATAATCAATGGCAACCAGAAGAAAATACACTTCTAAAAGAAAAAAACAAACTTTAATTAGTCCGAAATCTGTAAAATGGATTCTTGGACTTTTTTTGTTATTGTGTACGATTGTTTTCGTGTATCAGAAAAAAGATATGTTTTTATATTATTTGGGATTTAAAACTAAAAACACCGAATTAACTGCAAATCAGAGAAAACTTGAAGATGCTCGAATAAATGATATCGTAGCCAATCACGAAGGTAAAATTTTTGGTATAGATGTTTCTCAGTATCAAGGTACTATTGATTGGGAAAATCTTGAAGCAATTGAAGAACAATTTGAAATTAAATTTGTTGTGGTTCGGGCTACAGCCGGAAGTAATAAAGTTGATTTGAAATTCAAGAAAAACTGGAAGAATTTATCAACAACAGTTTATATTCAGGGGGCTTATCATTATTACCGTCCCGATGAAAATTCAACTGATCAAGCTACTAATTTTATCAAAAATGTCAAATTACGAAAAGGACATTTACCTCCAATTTTAGATATCGAAAAAATGCCTAAAGGACAATCGATGGACAAACTAAAAGAAGGTTTACAAAATTGGTTAACAATAGTAGAAAAACAATACGGAGTGAAACCGATAATATATACGGGTGAAAAATATTTTGAAGATTTTTTGCGAGATGATTTTCCAAATTATAAATTTTGGATCGCTAATTACAATCCTTGGAAAGAAAAAATTGAAGATAATTATTTAATGTGGCAATTTACTGAGAAAGCAAAACTTCACGGCATTAATGAACTTGTAGATGTGAATGTTTTCAATGGAAACGTTGAAGATTTGAAAGAAGTATGTATTAAATGATCCATTTTTTGGGTAAAAATGCCATAGAAAATACGATTAAAAAAAGAATAGCAATTAATAACGCAACAGATTTTGAATTGGCAAAGTTAGTGGTCCAACCCATCCAAGCTTCTCTTTTTGGGGGTAATAATCTTTCGTCTTCTGGATTATAATAAAACACACCACATTTCCAATTATTTGGGTCTTTGCGCCAAGCTTCTAATTGTTCTTTTGAAGGATTTTTCATAGGATATAGGTACGCGGATAATGCGGATTTTAATCGATTTATAAAGATTTTAATCTTTGCTTTTGCTCAAATTTGTATAAGGAAGATATTTTTCTTCGTCGTAATGATGAATTAAACACAAACTTGTTATCCTGAAAGGATCTCACGCACACTATTTACTCAATTTTGTCAATTACAGTTGAGACGCTTTCAGCGTGACAGACGTGGTGTGAAAAATAAATTCTATGTGTCTATGTGTTTAGTTACTTATCTAACTCAACTTCTTTCGGAGCATTGAAGTCGATTTTTGTTTTTCTTAATTCGAAATTTTGACCTAAATATACCCGTCTTACCATTTCATCTTCTACTAATTCTTCTGGTTTTCCAGCTTTTAGAATTCCGCCTTCAAACATTAAGTAGGTTTTATCCGTAATGGCTAATGTTTCTTGTACATTGTGGTCGGTTATTAAAATTCCGATATTTTTGTTTTTTAATTGTGCTACAATTCTTTGAATATCTTCCACCGCAACTGGGTCAACACCTGCAAACGGTTCATCTAATAAAATAAATTTCGGATCTGTAGCTAAACATCTTGCGATTTCTGTTCTTCTTCGTTCACCACCCGATAATAAATCGCCACGGTTTGTACGAATATGACCTAATGAAAACTCTTCAATTAAGCTTTCCATTTTTGCCTCTTGTTCGGCTTTGGTTAAATTGGTTAATTGTAAAACCGACAAAATATTGTCTTCTATGCTTAATTTTCTAAAAACCGATGCTTCTTGTGCCAAGTAACCAATTCCGTTTTGAGCCCTTTTGTACATAGGAAAATCCGTAATATTCATGTCATCTAAATAAATATTACCAGAATTTGGTTTTACTAAACCTACAATCATATAAAAAGAAGTTGTTTTTCCAGCACCGTTTGGGCCTAATAAACCCACAATTTCGCCTTGGTTTACTTCAATAGAAATGCCTTTTACAACGCTCCTTTTCTTATATGTTTTAACTAAATTTTCGGCTCTTAATTTCATGATTCTAATTTGAAAATTTGAAGATTTGAAAATGAGTCCATGCTCAAATTCAACCTAAGATAATATCAATAAACAAATAAAGTAAAAATAATCAATACAAAAAATGAATTAACAAAGAATTAAATTTTCAAATTGATTAATTTTCAAATTGACTAATTATTTTCCAACGCTTCCCAAAACTCATAAGCTCTACGCAAATGCGGAATTACGATTGTACCACCAACTAAAGTAGCAATACTCATAGCTTCCATCATTTCTGTGCGATTTACTCCGTTTTTATAAGCCGTTTCTAAATGATATTTAATACAATCGTCACAACGTAAAACCGCTGAAGCTACTAATCCTAATAATTCTTTAGTCTTTACATCTAAAGCGCCTTCGCTGTATGCATTGGTGTCTAAATTGAAAATTCTTTTAATTACTTTATTATCATCTGCTAATAATTTTTCATTCATTTTAGCACGATAGTCGTTAAACTCGGAAATTAAATCACTCATTATGTTGTGGTAATTGATTTGTTGTTTTTCTTAAAGATAAAAGCACTAATAAAAATACTAATTTCGTACAGTATTATTAATGGTATAGTTACTATGACTTGGCTTATTACATCTGGTGGTGTTACTATAGCAGCTATAATTAATATGATTACATATGCCCATTTTCTATATTCTCTTAAAAAAGAAGGAGTTACTAATCCTAATGAAGATAAAAAATAAATTATAATTGGCAATTCGAAAATTAAACCCGTCGCTAAAGTGGTGGTCTTTACGGTTCCGATATAAGAATTTACATTAATATCATTTTTAATTACATCAGACACTGTAAATGTTGATAAAAAATTTAATGATAATGGCGTTAAAACAAAATAGCCAAAAGCCACACCTAAAAAGAATAATAGCGAAGAAATGATTATAAATTTTGCTGCATTTCTTTTTTCTTTTTTATACAAAGCCGGACTAATGAAATTCCAAAATTGTAATAAAATATAAGGGAAACTAATAATAAAACCAGCAGTTATACATGTCCAAACCATTAAGGAAACTTGTCCTTCAATTTCGGTATTTTGAATGCTGAAGTTTAATGTGGCATCACAAAAACTTTTGTCTAAATCATATTTATTGGCTAAATCACAAAAAAACTTATAGGTAATAAAATTACCTTTCATGGGTCCGAAAATAATGGTGTTAAAAATAAAATCGTTAAAAAACCAAGCTATTGCACCACCTGATAAAATCGCAGCCGAACTTCTTACTAATAACCATCTTAATTCCTCAAGATGATCTAAAAAAGTCATTTCGTTAATGTTTTTTTTGTTCTTTTTTGCCATTAAGTTTTTATTGTTTTTTTATTTTGTTTCTGAAACAAGACTTTTTGTCTATTATCTTTCGTTTTTTATCTGTAATCTAAATTATACAATTCCTTCTTTTAAAATATCGTGTAAATGCAACACACCTTTGTATGTTCCATTGTCAATCACCATCAATTGCGTAATTTTATAATCTTCTAAAACATCTAAAGCTTCGGAAACTAAAACCGTTGAAGCAATTGACTTTGGATTTTTTGTCATAATATCTTGTGCGGTTATATCTGAAAAAGAATCTCTATCGGTTAACATTCTTCTTATGTCGCCATCTGTAATAATTCCGATTACAACCTCATTTTCAACAACAGCGGTAACACCTAAGCGTTTTTCAGAAATCTCCATAATTACCTTTTTTATAGAAGCAATTGGAGCTACTTGTGGCGCGTGTGTAGCGTCTAACATATCTTTTACACGCAATAATAGTTTTTTTCCTAAGGCGCCACCTGGATGATATTTGGCAAAATCTTCTGCCTGAAAATTTCTTAATTTCATCAAGCAAATTGCTATGGCATCACCTAAAACCAATTGCGCAGTGGTGCTATTTGTAGGAGCTAAACCAAGCGGACAACTTTCGTCATCTACGTGAGCTAGTAAAACCAAATCGGAAGAAGTAGCTAAAAATGAACTTGGATTAGCCGTCATTCCAATTAAAGTAGTACCAAAATTTTTGATAATTGGCGCCAAAACTTTAATTTCAGGGCTATTTCCACTTTTTGAAATACATAAAACAACGTCGCCTTTTTGAATCA
>JBIPOM010000065.1:0-12370 GCA_044379175.1 Flavobacterium sp.
TCGTTTATTACAAGGTGACGTAGGTTCAGGAAAAACCATTGTTGCTTTAATGTGTATGCTTATCGCGAAAGACAACGGCTTTCAAAGTTGTTTGATGGCGCCTACAGAAATTCTAGCAAATCAACATTTTAATGGTATTACCGAATTAGCGAAAGAATTAAATATCAACATACGAATTTTAACAGGTTCTACGAAAATTGCACAACGAAGAATTATTCATGAAGAATTAGAAAACGGCACGTTAGATATCATCATCGGAACGCACGCTTTATTGGAAGATAAAGTCCAATTTAAAAATTTAGGTTTAGCAGTTATAGATGAACAACATCGTTTTGGTGTAGAACAAAGAAGTAAATTGTGGGGAAAAGCCTCCCCTAACCCCTCCAAAGGAGGGGCGCATGTGCCACCACACGTTTTAGTGATGACGGCGACTCCAATTCCGCGAACATTAGCGATGAGTTTGTATGGCGATTTAGACATTTCTGTCATTGACGAATTGCCTCCAGGTAGAAAACCGATTCAAACTGTACACCGATTTGATAGTAAGCGATTGGTGGTTTGGAAATTTATAAAAGATGAAATTGCTAAAGGTCGACAAATTTATATTGTATATCCATTAATTCAGGAATCGGAAAAAATGGATTACAAGGATTTGATGGACGGATATGAAAGTATTTCTCGTGATTTTCCTTTACCACAGTATTCTATTTCTATTTTACATGGAAAAATGAAACCTGCCGACAAAGAAGAAGAAATGAAACGCTTTGCCGATGGAAAAACCAACATTATGGTGGCGACAACGGTTATTGAGGTTGGTGTTAACGTGCCCAATGCTTCCGTAATGGTAATTGAAAGTGCCGAACGTTTTGGTTTGTCGCAATTGCATCAGTTGCGTGGCCGAGTGGGGCGTGGTGCCGAACAAAGTTATTGTATTTTAATGACCGATTACAAACTTTCCGAAGACAGTAAAACCCGAATGGAAACCATGGTGCGAACGAATGACGGATTTGAAATTGCAGAAGTAGATTTGAAATTACGTGGTCCGGGTGATATTATGGGAAAACAACAAAGCGGTGTATTAAACCTACAAATTGCCGATTTAGTAAAAGACCGTGATATTTTACAAGTAGCACGACATTTAGCCGTAAAACTACTAAAAGAAGACCCAAGCATGGACAAACCCGAACACGCCAAACTAAAAGAAGTGTTCTTAGAAATTAGTAAGAAGAAAAGTATTTGGAATTATATTAGTTAAAAAAAATTGCAACAAACTCACTTTAATCAAAATATTTCTAACCCCCGCTATCGCGCGAATCCTTTCGCGTGGTAAATGACAAATAATAAAAACCAATTTTAAAAAAGAATTAAATGATTTTAACTAAGAAATTTGAAATATCAAAAAAAGAATATTTTAATGTCATATTAAGAAGGCTGATTCAAAAACAATGGTTCACTTTTGGAGTAATGTGGCTTTTAGCATTTGTTTTTTTATTTGATGATAATAGAGATTATTTTCAAAATTTCATCATCATATTCTCAATTCTGTATCCAATAATAATTGTGTTTTCATATTGGAGATTTACAAATGCTAAGGATAACAGTATAATTTTCGTCGAACGTGAACATGAAATACATAATGACAAATTAGTTTCTCGAATGAGTAATGGTTCCGAAAGTTCTATTCAAATTGATAGTTTTGTAAAAGCTATTGAAGTAAATAATATTTATCTACTTTATGTAAACAAAACCAATAGTGTTTATTTTCCGAAGCGAGTTTTTAAAACTATGGATGACGAAGTTTGGTTTAAAAATAATTTCTTTTTAAAAATAAAATCAAAAGAATTATAAACTCTGATAGCTAAAATCCTTATGCGTTGTAAATAACAAAGCCAAAAAAGAAACTAATTCCAAAATTATGTGTTTTTTATTTCCAAATCTCAAAACAAAATTTGCAACAAAAAAATTGAAATAAAAAAATTACAGCAAAGTCACTTTTAAAACAAATATTTCTAACACTTGTATTTACAAGTATGTAAAATAATTTGAAAGTATTGGTATTATTAAATAGGAAAAGTTAGCTTTGCATGCATATAAAGTTGTAAATAAATGAAAACAAAAACCATCAGTTTAACACTTGCAATCATGTTGCTATTGGGCTTAATTGGATACAGAATTTTAAAAAACGCTTCTGAATCTGAAATAAACGATAAAAAAGGTGATAAAAAGCCATCTTTATCTGTAACGGCTATTGTAGTTTCTTCTAGAGATTTTTCAAATACAATATCTCTATCAGGTTCAATAGATGCTAATGAAAATGTAGAAATACGAAGTGAAGTTTCTGGGATTGTTGAAAAAATTTCTTTTTTAGAAGGAACAAATGTTAATAAAGGTCAGATTTTATTAAAAGTTAACGATATTGAATTGAAAGCACAATTATCTCAAGCAATTACTAAACAAAAATTAGCTTCTGAAAACGAAAGAAGAGCAAAATTATTACTACAAAAAGAAGCTATAAGTCAGGAAGAATATGAAATTGCCAGCGCGGAATTCAGAAGTTTAAAAGCTCAAACTCAATTGATTCAAGCTCAAATTGCTAAAACAACAATAAGAGCCCCTTTTTCTGGAAAAATTGGTTTAAGAAATATTTCTCCTGGAACGTACGTTACTCCAACAACACTTATCACGAAATTAGTAAATTCTAGTCAAGTAAAAATTAGTTTTTCTATTCCTGAAAAATATGCCTCCGAAATTGAAAATAACACTTCTATCTTATTTACTATTCCAAATAATCCACAAAAGTTCACTGCAAAAATTTATGCCATAGAACCTGAGATTGAAACCGCAACAAGAACCTTAAAAATTCGTGCTATTTCAGACAATTCTACTGGGAAATTATTACCTGGCACTTTTGCCACAATAGAACTTTCTCTTAAAAATATTAAAGATGCAATTGTAATTCCTACCGAAGCGGTTGTGCCGATTCAGGATGGAAAAGTGGTTTATATTGCCAATAATGGAAAAGCAAAAGAAATAAAAATTGAAACTTTTTCCAGAACAACAAAAGAGATTATAGTTACAAGTGGATTAAAATCTGGAGATACACTTTTAACTTCTGGAGTAATGTCGCTAAAAGATGAAGCGGATATTAAAGTGAAGTTGAAAGAGCCAAGTAAAAAGTAAAAAGAAACAAGTGAAATGTACAAAGTACAAAATTCATAATTCATAATTTAAAATTCACAATTCTTAAAATGAGTTTACCAACTTTAAGCATAAAAAGACCTGTTTTTACTATTGTAGTAAATCTACTAATTATATTATTTGGTATTTTAGGGTATTCTTATTTGGGAGTTAGAGAATTTCCATCTATAGACCCAGCACAAATTAATGTGCGTACGAATTATACTGGGGCAAATGCAGATATAATTGAGTCACAAATTACAGAACCTCTTGAAAAAGCTATTAATTCCATTGACGGAATTCGAAATATTACATCATCGAGTAACCAAGGTTCGAGCAATATTACTATCGAATTTAAACTAGAAAAAAACTTAGAAGAAGCAGCTAATGACGTGCGTGATAAAGTTTCACAAGCCGTTAGAAGTTTGCCACAAGACATAGATGCACCGCCAGTAGTAGCAAAAGCTGATGCAGATTCAGATGCTATTATTTCGATGACTGTTCAAAGTAATTCTAGAGATGCTTTGGAACTTAGTGATTATGCAGAAAACGTAATTGCAGAGAGACTTCAAACGATTTCTGGGGTTAGTGGTGTACAAATATGGGGTCAAAAAAGATATTCGATGCGTATTTGGATGGATCCTATTAAATTAAATGCATACGGAGTTACTGTATCTGAAGTAAAAGCTGCCTTAAGCAAACAGAATGTAGAATTACCTTCTGGGAAACTTACAGGTGCGAATACCGAATTATTAGTAAAAACATTAGGTAATTTATCTAATGAAAAAGAATTCAATGATATTGTTATCCTTTCAAATGGAAATAAAACAGTTCGCTTAAGTGATATTGGAACTGCTTCATTAGAATCTGAAAATTTAGAAACTAAGTTTACTGAATCCGGAAATCCAATGGTAGCTGTAGCAATCATCCCTCAACCTGGAAGTAATTATTTAGAGATTGCTGATGCTTTTTACAAACAATTTGATAAACTAAAAAAAGAATTACCAAAAGATATAAAAATTGACATTGCATTAGATAATACCCTTTTCATAAAAAAATCCGTAATTGAAGTTGCCGAAACATTATTAATTTCTATACTATTAGTTGTATTTATAATTTTCTTATTCTTTAGAGATTGGTCTATCGCATTCCGACCATTAATTGATATACCTGTATCTTTAATTGCTACCTTTTTTATCATGTACTTGTGTGGTTTTTCTATAAACGTTTTAACACTATTAGCTATAGTATTAGCGACAGGTTTGGTTGTTGATGATGGAATTGTTGTTACTGAAAATATTTTCAAAAAAGTAGAAGAAGGAATGACGCCAATTGAAGCTGCAATTAAAGGATCAAATGAAATTTTATTTGCTGTTGTTTCAATTTCAATAACACTCGCCGCTGTATTCTTACCAATTGTTTTTTTAGAAGGATTTGTTGGAAGATTATTTAGAGAGTTTGGAGTTGTAATTGGAGCTGCAGTTTTAATTTCTGCATTTGTATCGTTAACATTAACACCAATGTTAAATGCTTATTTAATGAAAGGTGGTGAACAAAAGAAAACAAAATTTTATCATTTGACTGAACCGTATTTCAAAAATTTAAATCAAGGTTATGCGAATGCATTAACCCTTTTTATGAAAAGAAAATGGTTAAGTTTTCCAATCATATTCATTTGTATGGGATTAATTGTTTTGTTTTTTAATATTTTACCCAAAGAAACTGCTCCATATGATGATAGAAGTTTGGGTATTATTAGTGTTACAACTCCCGAAGGTGCTACTTATGAATATACTGACCAGTTTATGACCGAATTATCTGATTTAATTAATGATTCCATACCTGAAAAAAAAGTAGCCCTAGTAATTACGTCTCCAGGATTTTTATCCTCGTCTGTTAATACTGGCCGTGTTAGATTGGCTTTAGTAGAACCTGAAGATAGAAAAAAATCACAAAAAGAAATTGTAGCTAATTTAAACAAATGGACAAAAAAATATCCACAAGCAAAAGTAAATATATCGGAACAGCCAACAATTGCAGTTAATCGCAGAGGTGGTCTACCAATTCAGTATATCATTCAAGCACCCAATTTTGAGAAACTAAGAGAAAAAATTCCTCAGTTTATGGAAGAAGCAGGTAAAAATGAAACATTTTCAAATATTGATGTAAATTTAAAATTTAATAAGCCAGAAATCAATGTAACTATCAATAGAGAAAAAGCAGAAAGTTTAGGGATTTCTGTTATCGATGTCGCACAAACATTACAACTCTCCTTGAGTGGTCAACGTTTTGGATATTTTATGCAAAATGGTAAACAATATCAAGTTATTGGACAATTTAGTCAAAAAGATCGTGACACACCTCTTGATTTAACTTCAATGTTTGTGAAAAACAAAACAGGACAGCTAATACAATTAGACAATGTGGTAGAAGTTGAAGAACAAAGTAATCCACCGCAGTTATTTCACAACAATCGTTATATGTCGGCTACCATTTCTGCTGGTCTAGCTCCAGGTAAAAGTATGGGTGATGGAATTGATGCAATGGACGAAATAAAAGCAAAGGTCTTAGATGATACATTTACAACTGATTTGGGTGGAGAATCCAGAGATTTTGTGGAAAGTAGTTCTAATACATCTTTTGCATTTGGATTGGCATTATTATTAATTTATTTAATTTTAGCTGCACAATTTGAAAGCTTTATTGATCCATTTATTATTATATTAACTGTACCAATGGCAGTAGCTGGCGCATTATTCTCGCTTTGGTTATTTGGACAGACTTGGAATATATTTAGTCAAATTGGAACTGTAATGCTAATAGGACTAGTAACAAAAAACGGAATTTTAATTGTAGAATTTGCAAATAAACTGCGAGAAAATGGCAAGTCAAAATACAATGCCATAATTGAAGCTTCAGAATCTAGATTACGTCCTATTTTGATGACTAGTTTAGCTATCGCTTTAGGTGCGTTACCTATTGCCATGTCCTTGGGATCCGCCTCAGCAAGTAGAATAGGTATGGGCGTAGTTATTGTTGGCGGTACCTTGTTTTCATTAGTATTAACTTTATTTGTAATTCCTGCTTTTTACTTAATGTGGTCGAGAGTTAAAAAACATCATCCAGAATTCGAAAATTTAGAAGCATTGAAAAAAGATTAATGGCCAAGAGTTTTAACAAAATGCTAATTTTAAATAATTAGTTGAAAAAGTGAGAGAACAAAAAATGAAAAAAACTTTTAAATCTTTGTTTTTTAAAATAAATAGTATGCGAAATTTATATATTATAGCTTTGTTTTTATTTCAAAGTATATCAACTCACGCTCAAGAAACATTAACACTTGAGGATGCAGTAAAAATTTCTTTGGAAAATAATTACGATATAAAAATTGCAAAAAATAATTCAAATATTGATAAAACCAACAATAATATAGGAAATGCAGGAATGTTACCATTGGTCAGTTTAAATCTAACTAATAATAACAGTAAAGTTGATACTAAGCAAACACAAATCGGAGGTACAATTCGGGAATTAGATGGCGCTGTAAATAATAATTTAAATTACGGTGTAAGCCTTGATTGGACAATATTTGACGGAATGAGAATGTTTTCGAGAAAGGAACAACTAAAAGTGCTTGAAAATCAAGGAAAATCGGAATTACAAGCTGCGATTCTATCTAAAATCAGTGACGTTTATTCTACCTACTTTGACTTAGTACAACAACAACAAATAATAGCCTCTATTGATACAGCGATAGTGATTTCAAATCAAAGGTTAGAAACAGCAAAAAACAGATTTACTATTGGAAAAGCTTCAAAATTAGAAGTATTAAACGCGCAAGTAGATTTAAATTCAGATATTAGTTTATTATTAAAACAAAAAGAATTATTAAAAATTACCAAAATTAGAATGAATGAATTGCTGGTAAGAGATAGCCAAACTAATTTTAAGGTAGAGCAAGAAATTTCATTTGAAAAAAACTTAATTTTTGAAGAATTAAAGTCACAAGCAGAGCAACAAAATCCACAATTACAAGCACAAATTTTATCAAAAAAAATTGCAGATTTAAATTTGAAACAAGTTAAAGCGAACCGATACCCTACTGTCCGCTTAACTTCTGGCTATAATTTTACTCGGTCTGAAGCGCCTTTAGGGTTTATAACACAATCTTCAGGACAAGGTTTTGTTTATGGATTTTCTGCTTCTATGCCAATATTTAATGGACTAACTCAAAATAAAAATGAAAAAGTAGCAAAATATGAACAAGAAAATGCAAATCTACTTTTAGAACAACAAAAAAGTTCTTTAACTACTCAGTTGGCTTCTCTATATGCTAGTTATCAAACTAATTTAGAGCTTATTTCATTAGAGTATGAAAATTTAGATATTGCTAAACAAAATTTAGATATAACCTTAGCAAAATTTAAAATCGGAACCATAGCCACTATCGAGTTTAGAACAGCTCAACAAAATTATGTGGAAGCCTCTTTACGATATTCTAACGCGCAATATGTTACTAAACTTTCAGAAATTAACTTAAAAGAGTTAGCAGGAACTTTAAAATTAAATTAGTAAATAGAATTGTTTGTTTAACTTTTTTACTTTTCACTTTTTACTTTTTACTTTTTACTTTTTACTTTTTACTTTTTACTTTTTACTTTTTACTTTTAAATTATGGTACAATACAACCCAAAAGATTGGATTACATTTATATTTAAATTTCATAAGTCGGATACCTTCCGAAAACTAATACCTGTAATGATACTTATTGGTTTTTATTCAGGAGGGATTTGTTATTTAGAAATGTATCATTTTAAATTAAAAGATGACAGTCATTTAAAAAACATATCTATTTTACATACGACCGTTGGTTTTGTATTATCATTACTTTTAGCATATAGAACAAATACAGCTTATGACAGATGGTGGGAAGGAAGAAAACTTTGGGGAAGTTTGGTTAATAATTCAAGAAATTTAGCTATAAAACTGTCTGCTATGTTAGAAAATGAGATTGATAAAAATTATTTTAAAAAAATTATTCCATTATATGCCTCCATTTTAGCAAAACATTTAAACAATGAAGAAGTAGGAAAATCTTTATTTGAAGGCTTAAATTTAGAAATTGACCATGCAAAACACAAACCGAATCAGGTAGCCAAAATGATATTTAGCAAATTAAACGATTTATATAAATCAAATCAAATTTCAGGCGACCAATTGATTATTTTAAATTCAGAAATTCAATCTTTTATAGATGTTTGCGGTGCATGTGAGCGAATTAAAAATACACCTATACCCTATTCTTACAGTGCGTTTATTAAAAAATTCATATTCTTTTACGTAATGACACTTCCGTTTGGATTTGTATTTAGCCTAGGATATTATATCATACCAGTTGTAATTTTTATTTTTTATGTGTTGGCAAGTTTAGAATTAATTGCCGAAGAAATTGAAGATCCTTTTGGTGGGGATGAAAACGATTTACCTATTTCAAAAATAGCAAGTGGAATTAAAAAACACGTTGAAGAAATTTTATAATAAATAAAAAAAATCCCGTTTTGAATTAATCAAAACGGGAATTTTTCATATATGCAAATATTATTTTCTTGCCATTACTTTTAATGATTTCTCGATAATAGCTGTGCTATTTAACCCGTATTTTTCCATTAATTGTTCTGGCGTTCCACTTTCTCCAAAAGTATCATTAGTTGCAACAAATTCTTGTGGAGTTGGTATATTTAAACTTAACGTTCTGGCAACACTTTCTCCTAAACCACCTAAAAAATTGTGCTCTTCAGCAGTAACAACACAACCCGTTTTAGCAACCGATTTTAAAATTGCTTCTTCATCTAAAGGTTTTATAGTGTGAATATTAATCACTTCAGCAGAAATACCTTGTTTTTCTAATTCTTCAGCTGCTAATAATGCTTCCCAAACCAAATGTCCAGTTGCAATTATTGTTACGTCATTTCCTTCATTTAATAAAATAGCTTTACCAATTACGAAAGGCTCATCTGCTGGCATAAAATTTGGCACTACAGGACGGCCAAAACGTAAATATGCAGGACCATGATGATCTGCTAAAGCCAAAGTAGCTGCTTTTGTTTGGTTATAATCACATGTATTGATTACAGTCATTCCTGGCAGCATTTTCATTAAACCAATATCTTCTAAGATCTGGTGCGTAGCGCCATCTTCACCCAAAGTTAAACCCGCGTGAGAAGCACAAATTTTAACATTTTTATCTGAATAAGCTACAGATTGACGAATTTGGTCATATACTCTTCCAGTAGAAAAGTTAGCAAAAGTTCCTGTAAAAGGAATTTTTCCTCCAATAGTTAAACCTGCGGCAATCCCAATCATATTGGCTTCCGCAATTCCGATTTGGAAAAAACGCTCTGGATGATTTTTCTTGAAATCGTCAAACTTTAACGAGCCAATTAAATCGGCACAAAGTGCTACAACATTTTCGTTTTTTTGTCCTAATTCGGTCATTCCTGCTCCAAATCCTGAACGCGTATCTTTACTTCCTGTGTTTTCGTATTTTTTCATATTTTTTAGCTATAAGCATAAGGCATTAAGCACAAAGCATTATTAATAATCTCCTAAAGTGGCTGGATTTTGGTTTAACGCATTTTCTAATTGCTCATTACTTGGTGCTTTTCCGTGCCAAGCGTGCGTGTGCATCATAAAATCTACTCCATTACCCATTTCTGTATGTAAAAGCACACATACTGGTTTTCCTTTTCCTGTACGAGATTTTGCATCTGCCATTCCGTTTATTATGGCTTCAATATTATTTCCTTCAGTAATTTCTAAAACATCCCAATCAAACGCTTCAAATTTCGCTTTTACATTACCCATATTTAAAACATCAGTAGTAGAACCATCAATTTGTTGCCCGTTCAAATCTACTGTAGCTATTAAGTTGTCTACATTTTTAGCAGACGCATACATAATTGCTTCCCAATTTTGACCTTCTTGTAATTCACCATCTCCAGTTAAAACATAAACTAAATTTGTGTCTTTATTTAGTTTTTTTGCTTGTGCCGCTCCAATTGCAACTGACAGACCTTGTCCTAAAGATCCAGAAGCCATTCTGATACCTTCTAAACCTTCATGAGTGGTAGGATGCCCTTGTAAACGCGTATTTAACTTTCGAAATGTTGCCAGTTCCGATATTGAAAAATAACCGCTTCGTGCTAAAACACTATAAAATACAGAAGAAATGTGTCCGTTTGATAAAAAGAAAATGTCTTCATTAGCACCATTCATATCAAAACCTTCGTTTCTTGTCATTACGTGTTGATATAGGGTTGCTAAGAACTCTGCACAGCCTAAAGAACCACCTGGATGACCTGAATTAACTGCATGAACCATTCTAAGAATATCTCTTCGAACTTGTTGTGTAAATTGTTCTAAATTAGAAATTTGTTGTGTCATTATAAAAAGTTTTTTGCAAAAATAAATTTAATATTCTGTTAATACTAATGAGATTTTATTTTTTTATCAATAAGAATTCAACAATTTTTTGAATAACTTTTGAATCGCCCAATATTTTTCGATGTCCTAATTGATTTGTGATTAATAATTCGTTATTCGAAAGGTGTTCCGCCAAATGATATGCTTCTGAAACTGGAATGTCCTCATCATCTGTATCATGAATTACTAAAACTGGAATTCTCACCTCTTTTGCAGCAACATAAGCTGAAAAACTTTCCATTTTTAAATGGTATCTTTTCTCAAAATTATTTTTCATTAAAACAGCTACATCATTTGGTAAACCAATTTTTTCTACAAAAGTATTGACAATATTAATTACACTATTTCCACTACCAATTATAACCGCTTTTTTTATTTGCAATCCTTTTTTTATTGCATTTAGTATAGACATGCCTCCTAAAGAATGTCCTACAGCAAATTCGAATGGCCCATGTTGTTTTTCAACCTCTAATATCGATTCTATGAATTCGAGCATTAATGTGGTTTTAGTACCCGATTTTCCATGAGCTGGTGCATCAAAACTAATTATTGAATACCCATTATCTATGAAAGTATCAGCAATTTTAACTAATTGTGTTCCTCTACCCGACCAACCGTGAACCAAAAGTATTTTTTTACTCGAATTTCCATAAGCATATACTACAATTTCTTTGTTTATTGATGGAACAAATAATTGGGTTTGTTTTGAAGTAGCTTCCATGTTAAATTCTCTTTTCGGAATTTTATGCTTTATGGGTGTTATAAATAGTTTTCTAGCAAATTTTTCTGCTAAAGCTGGAGAAATTCGATATAAAAACCGACAAATTAAAATGATAATTTTAGGAACTTGTGTTGTGTTTGAAGATTTTTTATTCGGCATCTGTCATTTTTTATGCAAAAGTAATCAATTATAGTGTGGTATGATTTTTGAATTAACCAAAAAAATTGAATAACTTTGTTGAACCAAATTTTACATCATGAAAATACTTCTAAAATCACTTATCGTAACAGGAATTCTTGTAGCTTCTTGCGCTAAAAACCCATTTACAGGAAAAAGCACTATGGCTTTAAAAAAAAATAGTGACATTTTTCCATCTGCTTTCCAACAATACAATCAGTTTTTATCTGAAAACAAAGTAATAAAAGGAACTGCTGACTCCAAACGTATCGAAACCATTGGTATGAAAATAAAAACAGCTTCAGAACGCTATTTAACTGCTAATGGATATTCTGATTATCTTAAAGATTACAAATGGGAATACAATTTAGTAGAAAGTAAAGAAGTTAATGCTTGGTGTATGCCTGGTGGAAAAATTGTTTTTTACACCGGAATTTTACCTATATGTAAAGACGATGCAGGAATTGCAGCTGTAATGGGGCATGAAGTAGCGCATGCATTAGCAAATCACGGGCAACAACGAATGAGTGCTGGTTTAATTCAACAATTAGGTGCTGTAGGAGCCGCATTAGCAGCTGAAAAATATGTACCAAAATATCAAAACGAAGCCATGCAAGCGTATGGCGCGGGTTCACAAGTATTAGGTATGTTGCCGTTCAGTAGAGCACATGAAAGCGAAGCCGATATGATTGGATTGACACTTATGGCTATAGCCGGGTACGACCCTATTAATGCAGTAAAAGTTTGGGAAAGAATGTCGGCACAATCTGAAGGAAAAGCGCCGCCAGAATTTTTAAGTACCCACCCAAGCAA
>JBIPOM010000110.1:0-6733 GCA_044379175.1 Flavobacterium sp.
AACTGCATTGCTTCCTCAAGCTAAAGCAGAAGCAGCTAAATTTGGTGTTACTTTTAAATAGTAAAAATATTATCTTATATTAGTCCCGATATTTATCGGGATTTTTATTTTATATAAGATGCAACAACTAGAAAAAGGAAATAACAAAGTATTGAATGCTTGGGCATTTTACGATTGGGCAAATTCAGTATATTCATTAGTCATATCTTCTTCTATTTTTCCATTATATTTTGGATTTTTATTTACTAAAGAAAATCCAAATATTGAAGTATTCGGAACAGCTATTAAAGCTACATCTTTTGTTTTCTTTACTACAGCTTTTGCTTTTTTAACAGTAGCGATAGTATCTCCAATTTTATCTGGAATAGCTGATTATTATGGAAATAAAAAACGATTTATGCAGTTTTTCTGCTACTTGGGAGCTGTATCATGTATAGGACTATATTGGTTTACCATAGAAAATATCGTTTTTGGTATGTGTTGTTTCTATTTTGGATTGGTTGGTTTTTGGGGAAGTTTGGTTTACTATAATTCGTATTTATCAGACATCGCTTTTACAGAACAACACGATAAATTAAGCGCAAAAGGTTTTTCATTAGGCTACATTGGAAGTGTTATTTTACTTGTTATTTGTTTGTATTTAATTATTGGAAGAACAGATGAAGAAGCCATACATGCTATGAAATTATCCTTTGTATTTACTGGGATTTGGTGGGTATTATTTAGTCAATATACCTTTTATTATTTACCAAAAGGAAATAAAAATAAGCATCCGCTAACATTTTCGGTAGTCCTTAATGGATATAATGAATTAAAAAAAGTTCAAAAATTATTTTTTAAAGACGTAACATTAAAAGGTTTTTTAATTGCCTTTTTCATCTATAGTATGGCAGTGCAAACAGTAATGCTTGTTGCCACTTATTTTGGGGAACAAGAAATAAATTGGGGAAATGCTGATGAAAAAAGACAAGGCTTAATTGTTAGTATATTAATGATTCAACTAGTTGCAGTTTTGGGAGCAGTTATAACTTCAAAATTAGCATTAAAATTCGGAAACATTAAAACGTTAATTGGTATTAATTCTGTTTGGATATTTATATGTATCGGTGCGTTTTTTGTGACAGAACCCATTCAGTTTTATTTAGTTGCCGGAATTGTAGGTTTAGTTATGGGTGGAATACAATCGCTCTCACGCTCTACTTTTTCTAAATTAATGCCCGAAACAAATGATACAACCTCTTTTTTTAGTTTTTATGATGTTGCCGAAAAAATAGGAATTGTAATTGGAATGATACTTTACGGAAGCATTAACCAAATTACTGGAAGCATGCGAAATGCTATTTTATTTCTTGTGCTGTTTTTTCTTATTGGTGTTATTTTGCTTTTTAGGATACTAAAAATTCAGAAATAATTTTAATATTTAAATATTGTATTCCCATTTATGGCATACATCTTGACTACAACAAATGTAAATTAATCTGTACTTGTTGTTTTTATTGAGACTTACGTCGATTAAAAAAAATAATTGTAAATTTACGTCCGTTTTTTAATGACAAAATGACTTATAAATAGATATGCCAAACCATAAAATAGTAGCGATTGACAATTTGTCGCTTCAAGAACTAGATTCAGAAGCAGAATTAATTCCATTAATGACTCCCGAAGATGAGGAGGAAATGAATAATGAGCAATTACCTGCAGATTTACCCATATTACCTTTAAGAAACACCGTTTTATTTCCTGGTGTGGTTATACCAATTACCGCTGGAAGAGATAAATCGATAAAATTAATTAACGATGCTAATGCCGCTGGTAAGATAATTGGTGTAGTAGCACAAAAAAATGAAGCAGACGAAGATCCTACTTCAGATGAAATTTATCATGTGGGAACTGTTGCTCGTATTATGCGCGTTTTGAAAATGCCTGATGGAAATACAACTATCATTCTTCAAGGAAAAAAACGTTTTGAAATAAGTGAATTTACACAAACAGATCCATATTTCAAGGCAACAATTAAAGAAGTAAATGAAGTGCGTCCAAAGAAAAAAGATGCTGAATTTTCTACTATAGTTGAATCCATTAAAGATTTAGCAATTGAAATTATAAAAGAAAGTCCAAATATTCCTTCAGAAGCTACCTTTGCAATTAAAAACATTGAAAGTAATCCGTTTTTAATCAATTTTGTATCTTCAAATATGAATTTGAACGTTTCGGATAAGCAATATTTATTGGGTATTGTAGATCTGAAAGAGCGCGCTTTAGAAACTTTACGTTATATGAATTTAGAACTTCAGAAATTGGAGTTAAAAAATGACATTCAATCTAAAGTTCGATTTGATTTAGACCAACAACAACGCGAGTATTTCTTACAGCAACAAATGAAAACCATTCAGGAAGAATTGGGAGGTGTTTCGCACGATGCTGAAATTGAAGAAATGCGTAACAAAGCAAAAACTAAAAAATGGGATGCGAAAACTGCAGAACATTTTGACAAAGAAATTTATAAATTACAACGTACCAATCCAAATTCACCAGATTTTGGAATACAACGTAATTATTTAGATTTATTTTTAGAATTACCTTGGAACGAATTTTCTAAAGATAAATTTGACCTCAAAAAAGCACAACAAATTTTAGACAGAGACCATTTTGGTTTAGAGGATGTAAAGAAACGAATTATCGAACATTTAGCGGTTTTAAAACTGCGAAACGATATGAAATCGCCAATTTTATGTTTATACGGTCCTCCAGGTGTGGGTAAAACATCAATTGGAAAATCGGTTGCAGAAGCGCTAGGAAGAGAATATGTTCGAATTTCATTAGGTGGTTTACGTGACGAAGCAGAAATTCGCGGACATCGTAAAACCTATATCGGAGCAATGCCTGGAAGAATTATTCAATCTATTAAAAAAGCAAAAACATCAAATCCTGTTTTTGTTTTAGATGAAATTGACAAATTATCTTCAAGTCATAGTGGTGATCCATCTTCTGCCCTATTAGAAGTTTTAGATCCGGAACAAAATAGCGATTTCCATGATAATTTCTTAGAACTAGGTTACGACCTTTCTAAAGTTATGTTTATAGCTACATCTAATAGTTTATCAACCATTCAACCTGCGTTAAGAGATAGAATGGAAATCATAAATATGTCGGGTTATACCATTGAAGAAAAAATTGAAATCGCAAAAAACTTCTTGTTACCAAAACAATTAAAAGAACACGGATTGACTACAAAAGATTTACAAATTGGTAAAAAACAATTAGAAAAAATCGTGACAGGTTATACACGTGAATCTGGTGTTCGAGGATTGGATAAAACGATTGCTCAAATGGTGCGATACGCTGCAAAATCTGTAGCTATGGAAGAAAACTATAATAAGAAAGTGACTGATGCTGATATTCTTGAAGTTTTAAAATCGCCAAGAATGGAGCGTGATAAATATGAAAATAATGATACCGCTGGTGTAGTAACAGGTTTGGCTTGGACATCTGTTGGTGGTGATATTTTATTTATTGAATCGTTAGTCTCTAAAGGAAAAGGAACTATGACTATGACAGGAAATTTAGGAACTGTTATGAAAGAATCGGTAACTATTGCTTTAGAATATATTAAAGCGAATTCAAAACAATTAAACATTGAATCAGAAGTTTTAAACCAATATAACATCCACATTCACGTACCAGAAGGTGCTACTCCAAAAGATGGACCAAGCGCAGGAATTGCGATGTTAACCTCAATGGTATCGTGTTTTACACAAAGTAGAATTAAGAAAAATATAGCGATGACTGGTGAAATTACTTTACGTGGAAAAGTGTTACCAGTTGGAGGAATTAAAGAAAAAATATTGGCGGCGAAACGTGCCAATATTAAAGAAATAATTTTGTGTAAAGAAAACAAACGTGATATTGAAGAAATTAATGCCGATTATTTAGCCGGCTTAACATTTCATTATGTTGATACTATGAAAGAAGTAATTGACATTGCTATTTTGAAAGAAAAAGTAAAAAATGCCATTTCTTTTGATTTAAAAAAAGAAGTACTTGTAAAAAATTAACACAATTGTTTGTCACGCTGAAAGCTGCTTCATTTTTTATGAAAGATACGAGAGATTCTTTCAAAATGACAAGATTGTGATTAGTTTTTTTTAAAATAAAATTAGTTTAAATTAGCATTGAGAAGCATCTTTAAAACCCGCGTTCTAAAATAATGAAAATACTACTCATAGGAGAATTTAGTCGGTTACACAATTCATTAAAAGAAGGGCTTTTAGCATTAGGTCACGAAGTTATTTTAGTGAATAATGGTGATGGATTTAAAAATTACCCTGCAGATATTAGTATACGTGCCAATTTTTTAAAATCAAAATTTGGCAATATTCCTAGACAAATTTGGTTTAAACTTTTTAAATACGATTTGGCTTTACTTGAACATGGAATTCGATTTTGGTGGATTTCCAAAAAACTAAAAAACTTTGATGTAGTGCAGTTAATCAATGAAAATCCGATTCAAACTGTTTCTGAGTTAGAATTATTTTTATTGAAACGTATTTTCAAACAAAACAATAAGATTTTCTTAATGTGTTGTGGTATAGATTTTATGACCGTATCTCATATGCTTAAGCAAAAAGACAGATATTCCGTTATGAATCCCTACTTTGAAGGTATTTCAGAAGCAAAAAAACAATATGACTACTATTTTGATTTTTTATCAAAATCGCATCAAAAAATTCATCAATTTTTATACAAAAATAATTCTGGAGTCATTGCCTCCGATTTGGACTATATAGCACCACTTATTGGTAATGAAAACTACTTAGGTATGATTGCAAATCCAATAAATATTGATAAAATTGGAAGTAGTGAAACTACAATTTCTGGAAAAATTTCTATTTTCCTAGGGATAAATTCTGGAAATTCATACACAAAGGGAACTTCATTTTTTGAAAAAGCACTGATGATTATTCAAGAAAAATTTCCAAACTTGATTGAAGTTAAAATAACTAAAGATATTCCCTACATAGAATATCAAAAACATTTTGAAAAAGCACACATCATTTTAGACCAAGTGTATGGTTTTGATCAAGGATTTAATGCCCTTGAAGCTATGGCTAAAGGTAAAGTAGTGTTTACTGGTGCAGAAACTGAATTTTTAAAACAGTATAATTTACAAGAAGATGAAGTAGCAATAAATGCTTTGCCCGATGTAAATTATTTAGTTGAAAAATTATCTTTTTTAATTGAAAATCCCTCAGAAATTAGTCGAATCGGTAAAAATGCCGTTCAATTTATACGAAAAGAACACCATTATATTACTCAAGCGGAGAAGTATGTGACACTTTGGAAGTCCAATTAAGTTTTTCTTTCAAGAATAATAAGACCACAACTAACATAAAAAATTCATACGGAAATGCGTATTTTGCATTCGTGCCATACACTACAAGTGCTTGTAAAATAGCTGCCGAGTGAATAAATGCAAGCAGAATCATCACATTAGTAACTTGTTTGTTTTTAATAAAATGAAACGTATAATAAAAACTTAAAATTAAGAAAACAAATTTCAAAATTAGAAGAACTACCATTTGAAGAGTATTAACTACAGAAACTACTGAATTGAAAAAATTATCTTTAAAATTCATATAGGGTTTCATATCAAATACTTTCCAAAAATCAAACCATGAGTTCGTAATAGTATAATATAGATAATCATCGAGATTTGAAGCAATTGTGGCTTTTGCATATTTTCCAAACTGATGAGTAACGTCTGCAAATTTTGTGTATTTTGGTGCCAAATGTTGTCCACCCCATACTTTCCAAACAGCCATAGAAGCATCTTTACCATTATGCAGCATTTCATCTCTATATTTTACATACGGTTTTGCAATATAATCGTACTCTTTAGGTCCTTTTTCAGCAAAAAACAAGCAGTTTTGAGCTAAATTTAAACCAAAATAAGCTGTTGGTTCAAAGTAACCAATTTTTTCTTCTACAAAACTACACCAAGAAAAATAAGCATATGCTGGCAAAATAAAAATAATTAACTTGACAGAAATTGCTTTTTTCAAAGAAGGATTTTTTATTAGATACAATGCAAAAATTAAAAACGGATAAAATAGAAAAAACGGTTTTACTAAAATTAATATAGCAAGTAGTACACTCATACTAATTTCAACAATAATTTGTCTTTTGTAGAAATAATTGTTCAATAAAATATACAGAATTAACGAATTTAAAAGCAACATAAATGTTTCCGCTAAAATAAACGTTTCATAGAAAAAATGTTGAAAGAGTAACGCAAAAAATAATGTGCAATAAAACGAAATTTTTTCAGCTATTTTAAGTTTTAATAAAGTTATATACCATAAAACACTAGTGATAATTCCCATTAGCATTTGTACTAAAACCACCAACATTTTATCATTATTTAGCAAAAAAATTAAATACGGATATCCTGGAGTTCTTTCTCCAACATAATCATTAAAATTGTCATTAATTAATTCTGTAACAAAATGATTAAATGCCCAACTATCTGGCGCTTCAGAAAAAGAACTATACTCAAAATAGAAAATTATTTTTGCCGTAAAAAGGAAAAAAATCAACAAGTAGATAAATTTATTATTAAGTAAATGTTGTTTCATTTTTAATTTCTATAAATTTGAAATAGTTCGAATGGTAATTTTATAAAATCAATAAACCTAATTTTTGAATTTCCTATTTCTTCCCATTTTTCTAATGG
>JBIPOM010000145.1:0-5403 GCA_044379175.1 Flavobacterium sp.
GTTGCCTAATTTACCTTCCGTAGGATTTAATTTAAATTATTATTCTCAACCGGGTGGAATTACTTCTAATTTAATAACAAATTTTAATATTTCTACACCGGGGACTTATACTTACTATGTATATGCTACTGCATTTAATAATCCAAATTGTATAGCGGAACAATCTTTTACTTTTACTGTTCACCCTTTATTAAATATAACATTACCTCAAGGAGTTATTTGTGTAGATGCGATTACAAATGCATTAATTAATCCATATACTATTCAAACAGGGTTAAATCCAGCTGTATTTACAGCGAACTGGTTTTTAAATGGTACTTTGATGGGAACTGGGGTAAATTATACTGCCTTGCAAGCTGGTACATACAATGTCAACTTTATAAAACTTACTCCAGATATTGGTACGGCTTGTAATTATACTTCTACTACAGTTACCATTATTGAATCTAGTCCAGCAAAAGCAAATTTTACAGTGAGTCCTGAATTTGATTTAATTGGAACTTTTATTACGGTAAATATAACCAATGGATTTGGAAATTATACCTATCAACTGGAGTACCCAAATGGAACATTAAGTCCTATTCAAGCAAGTAATACTTTTACAAACTTAGTTACTGGTGATTATTTTGTTAATATTTTTGATACATTAGGCAATTGTACCCCAACTAAAATTGGGCCTATTTATATCGTGAATTATCCTAATTATTTTACACCAAATGGCGACGGTTTCAATGACAGATGGAATATTTATGATTTGGCACAACAGCCCAATAGTTTAATTTCAATTTTTGATAGATACGGAAAACTTTTGAAACAAATTTCTCCAGCTGGCTCTGGTTGGGATGGAAAATATGATGGAAAAGATTTACCTTCAACAGATTATTGGTTTTCTGTTGAATTTACTACTCAAAGTAAACAAAAAGGTATTTTTAAATCTCATTTTAGTTTAAAAAGATAAAAAAATCCCAAATTCAATTAAGAATTTGGGATTTTGTATTTTAAATTGTTTGTTATTCGATTTCAGAAATTCTTAAGGTATTTACCATTCCTTTATTTGCAATTGGCATAGAGGCAAGATTAATTACCATATCACTTTTTTTAACGTATTTCTTGTCTTTACAAATTTTGTTGATATCATCAATAGTATCATCAGTACTTGTAAATTTATCGTAAAAGAACGCTCTAACACCCCAAAGTAAATTTAATTGGGTTAATATTCGTACGTTTGACGTAAATACTAAAATATGTGCGTGTGGTCGCCAAGCCGAAATTTGAAAAGCAGTATAGCCACTATTTGTTAAAGTAGTTACTGCCTTAGCGTTAATCGTATCTGCCATTGCCGCGGCATTAAAACAAATAGATTTAGTAATGTATCTTTCGTTTCTTTTTGTTGGTGCAATATGAGGCACATTAATTAATGGAGAATCCTCAACACTTTCAATAATACTTGTCATGGTTTCAATTACTTGTACAGGATAATTTCCAACAGAAGTTTCCCCTGATAGCATTACTGCATCTGCGCCGTCCATAACCGAATTGGCTACATCATTTACTTCTGCTCTAGTTGGTGTTAAGCTAGTAATCATTGTTTCCATCATCTGAGTAGCAACAATTACTGGAATTCTCGCTAATTTTGCTTTTAAAATTAGTTTTTTCTGAATTAATGGCACTTCTTGCGCAGGCACTTCTACTCCTAAATCTCCACGAGCGACCATTAAGCCATCACAAGCAACAACAATTTCGTCAATATTTTCAACCGCTTCCGGTTTTTCAATTTTTGCAACAATTGGAATTTTATGTTCAGAATGTTCAGCAATTAAATCTTGTAAATCTTTAATATCTTCTTTGGTTCTTACAAAAGAAAGCGCCATCCAATCTACTTTGTTTTCACAAGCAAAAATAGCATCTTTAACATCTTTTATTGTTAATGCAGGAAGTGATACTTTTGTGTTAGGTAAGTTTACTCCTTTTTTAGATTTTAAAGGACCTCCTTGAATTACTTTACAAACAACTTCATCAACTCTATTGGTTTCAATAGCTTCAAACATAAGTTTTCCGTCATCTAGAAGGATTCTTTCTCCAGGATTTACATCCTTAGGGAATTCTTTATAGTTCATGTACACTCTGTCTGCGGTTCCAGGAATATCTTCTGAAGTCTGAAAAGTAATTATATCTCCATGATGCACTACAACATCTTCTTTCATAACACCAACGCGCAATTTTGGCCCTTGTAAATCGGCTAAAATAGAAGTGGTATATCCAAATTCAGCATTTAATTCACGGATGATGTCTATTTTTTCTTTAACATCTGTATAATCTGCGTGTGAAAAATTAATTCTAAATACATTAACTCCGGCGTCAATCATTTTTTTAATTACTTCTTTGCTACTACAAGCAGGACCTAATGTGGCAACAATTTTTGTTTTTTTTGTTGTATGCATTTTTAAAAAATTAAATTGTTTATCGATTTTAAATTAGTAGTTTCTACTTTATAAATAGTAGAAACATTTTGTATGGTACTTATTTTTTGAATGACTTCTTCGCTTTTAAAGCTTGAATCTATATTGTCTATTTTTAATAAATAATCGGCGGTTTTTAATTCGGGAATTAAATTTATCGTAATATTATTTTCAGAAAAAAAACCTAAATTATTTTGATTTGAATTAAAATTGGTTTGATTTTTTATGAGTTCCCAAGTAATTTCTTGATTTGAATCGTCATAACTAAACCTAGAGAATTTTCCGGTTCCGTTTTTCGATTTTATTGAAATCTCGTTATCATTTTTTGACATTAAAACATTCAATTTTAAGTTTATTAAAAAGGTTAATTTAAAATCTTTTAAATTAGAATGAATGGCAAGTAATTCAAAATCATTTGATTCAAAATCGTCGAAAGTAAGTTTAAGATTTGCCATTTATTTTTTAATACTTGTAAAGATAGGAGTAAAAATTATTAAATTGCAGAAAAAAAGGTTTCTAAACTATTAAATTTTTAATTCAAACGTTGTAGTTGATAAAAAACTTAGGATTTGTTTTCAATTTTATCTTGCAAAGCAAAAAAAGCTCTTTTTGCAGCTGTTTCTTCTGCTTTTTTCTTGGAAGTAGCTCTAGCTTTGCTGATTACCTGATTGTCCATTAGTAATTTCACGCCAAAATATTTCACGCCTTCTTTCCCATCATCTTCAAAAATATCAAATTTAAAAGTAATTTTTTCTTTCTGACACCATTCAATAATTAGACTTTTATAACTAATTACTTTTCCTTCTAGCCGTTCTATATTTACATACTGTTTTATAATTTTTTCCTGTATAAATTTTTCACAGTACGTATATCCCTTATCTAAATAAATTGCGCCTATAATGGCTTCACACAAATTTCCATGAATATTATCGCCAAAGTGAGTTGGACTTACTTTACTTTCAATAAACTGTACTAAGTTTAAATCTTTACCTAATTCGTTTAAATGCTCTCTGCTTACAATTTTAGAACGCATCTTTGTTAGATAACCTTCATCACCTGTTGGCACTTTGTTATACAAATGTGCTGCAATAACACTTCCGAGCATTGCATCACCTAAAAACTCCAAACGTTCATAACTTATTGGAAACCCGTTTTCATCAGTTTGATTTGCAGAACGGTGCGTAAAAGCGTGTTTATAAAAAATTTCGGTATTAGGTTTAAAACCTAGTATTTTCGAAATTTTTTTGAAAAAATCCCCATCTTGTTTAAAAGAAGGGGATTTTTTTAATATTTTATGTATTATGCGACGCATGAAACTATGCTTCTAATTTTTTGAAAAGTACACAAGCATTATGCCCGCCAAAACCAAATGTATTACTCATCGCTACTTTAATTTCTCTTTTTTGAGGTGTGTTTAAAGTTAAGTTTAAGGCAGGATCAATATTTTCATCTACTGTCGTGTGGTTTATTGTTGGGGGAACAAGACTATGTTTCATTGCTAAAATCGAAGCAATAGCTTCAATTGCACCCGCAGCTCCCAACAAGTGACCTGTCATTGATTTTGTAGAATTAATATTGATATTTTTAGCATGGGCACCAAAAACGTGGCTAATTGCTTTCAATTCCGCAACATCTCCTAAAGGTGTAGATGTTCCGTGTGTATTGATGTGATCTACTTCTTCAGGTTTAATTCCTGCATCTCGCAACGTGTTTTCCATTACAGCAATTACTCCAATTCCTTCTGGATGCGGAGCTGTTAAGTGATACGCATCAGAAGACATGCCGCCGCCGCCTACTTCGCAATATATTTTTGCACCTCGTGCTTTTGCATGTTCGTATTCTTCAAAAACTAAAGCACCAGCACCTTCGCCTAAAACAAAACCATCTCTGTTTGCATCAAAAGGTCTAGAAGCCGTTTCTGGAGATTCGTTTCTTGTTGACAAAGCTTGCATAGAGTTAAAGCCACCCATTCCAGCAATAGTTACTGCTGCTTCAGAACCTCCTGATACAATTACATCACACATTCCTAAACGTATATAGTTAAATGCATCTATCATAGCATTAGCTGAAGAAGCACAAGCGGAAACCGTTGTATAATTTGGACCCATAAATCCATTTCTCATGGAAATATGTGCCGGAGCAATATCAGCAATCATTTTTGGAATAAAAAATGGATTGAAACGAGGGGTTCCATCTCCTTTGGCATAACTTAGAACTTCTTCTTGAAAGGTTTCTAAACCTCCAATTCCAGCACCCCAAATTACACCGACTCTTTGTTTGTCTATATTAGAATCAAGTATGCCAGAATCTGCAATGGCTTGTTCACCTGCAACAATAGCATATTGTGCAAATTTGTCCATGCGTCTTGCTTCTTTTCTATCGATAAATTCTTCGATGTTGAAGTTTTTTACTTCGCAAGCAAATTTGGTTTTATGTTTTTCAGTGTCATAATACGTTATTGGAGCCGCACCGCTTTTACCACTAATTAAGGCATTCCAATATTCTTGAATATTATTTCCAATTGGAGTTAGTGCTCCAAGTCCTGTTACCACTACACGTTTTAATTGCATAAATTATTTTTTAGTTATATAAAAAAACCCAATGCGGTATATTAAATAGCAACATTGGGTATTACATAAATGTCTTATGTGAATGATTGTAATACAATCAATGTTTTTACAAATCTAAACAAAGATTTTTAAAAACAAAAACAAAAAATAACAACATCCGTATAAAATAAATTATACGGATGAAAGGTTATTATTTCTTAGCTTCTTCGATGTAAGAAATTGCTTGACCAACAGTAGCAATGTTTTCCGCTTGGTCGTCTGGAATTTGAATATCAAATTCTTTTTCGAATTCCATAATAAGCTCTACAGTGTCTAATGAATCAGCACCTAAATCGTTAGTGAAGCTTGCTTCTGTTACTACTTCGTTTTCGTCA
>JBIPOM010000146.1:0-5377 GCA_044379175.1 Flavobacterium sp.
GGGATCTTATTATATAAATACTTGGGCGTTTCAAATTGAACAAAATCCAATGACAGATGTGCCGATTGGTTATGTTGGAGTAGTTATTTCTTATATTGGCGAAGACGGAAAAGATGTAACTGGTGATACATTTAAACACGGAAATATTGTATCAAAAGGACAACGTGGTGTTTGGATGGAACCGCTTGGACCAGGAAAATATGCTTTAAATAAATACACTACAAAATTAGAACCAGTTCCTACAACTAATTTAGTTTTAAACTGGGCAAATGCAAGAAGCGAATCTCACGATTTAGATAAAAATTTATCTACAATTACAGTACGATCAAAAGATGGTTTCCCTTTTAATTTAGATGTAGCACAAATTATTCACGTTCCAGCTAATGAAGCACCTAAAGTAATTGCTCGTTTTGGAAGTATGACAAACTTAGTTTCTCAGGTTTTAGAGCCAACAATTGGTAACTATTTTAGAAATTCGGCGCAAGAAAGCGATGTGATTTCTTTCCTAAGTACACGTAAAGAAAGACAAGAATCAGCTAAAAATCATATCAAAGTGGTTTTAGATGAGTACAACGTAAACGCAGTAGATACCTTAATTGGTGACATCGTTCCACCAGACTCATTAATGAAAACGTTAACAGACAGAAAACTAGCAGAAGAAGAACAAAAGACATATCAAACACAAAAAATGGCACAAGAACAACGTCAAGGTATGGAAAAGGAAACTGCCATTGCCGATATGCAAAAAGAAATTGTTCGTGCTTCTCAAAGTGTTGAAATAGCGCAACGTACTGCTGATGCTACCGTTAAGAAAGCTGAAGGAGACGCAACAAGTTTAAAATTAAATGTAAACGCTGAAGCTGAGGCTACAAAAATGAGAGCTAATGCAGAAGCTGAAGCTACTAAAGCTAGAGCTGGTGCACAAGCAGAAGCTACAAAATTAAATGCAAGCGCAGAAGCTGAAAAAATCTCAAAAACAGGTTTAGCAGAAGCAGAAAAAATTATGGCAATTGGTAAATCAACAGCCGAATCGTATCAATTACAAGTTTCTGCAATGGGTGGAGATAACTTTACCAAATATAAAATTACTGAAGAAATTGGTAAAGGAAACATCAAAGTAATTCCTGATGTGTTAATATCTGGTACTAATGGATCAGAAGGCGGTATTAGTGGTTTATTAGGTATGAAATTGATGGAAATGATGGATACCAAAACCGAAGAAAAAAAGAAATAATATTTTAACCGCTCTTTTTTAGAGCGGTTTTTTATAACTTTACTAAACAATTTAAAAACAAAATTATGAAAAAAATAGTAGTATTAATAACCATTTTGTTAACCTCATTAACCATTAAGGCGCAAACAAAATTTATTGAAATTGAAGTAAATGACACTATTCTACTAAAACCAATTTCATTTAAAGTTACCGTAACTATTGAAGAAGATATGGCTGCTGGAATGGATTATTCAGATGACGAAAACGAAGAATCAAATCAACTAAAAATAGATTCTTACAAAAAAAATAAAGCTGCAGAAATAGAAAATCTTTTAACTTCAAATAACTTCAAATTTTCTAATACCATTTCAAATGATAATTTTCTGGGAATGCCAAGAAACAATAAAAATTTGGGTTTTACAGTAAGTTTATCTTCTGTTGCAGAATTAAAAAGTTTAGAAGTAAAATTAAAAACTATTGACAAAATTGAAACAAATATTTTCGAAACTATCTATGAAGATGGTTCTAAATATGATGAAATTTTATATAAACGTATTCTTGCAAAAGCCAAAATAAAAGCTAATTATATTACAAGCAATAGTGGTTTAACTTTAGGTGTAATAAACGAAATTAGAGAAAACCATTCAGGATTAAATGCTCAAAACCCTATGGAAGATTACACTAAACTTATTACAAATATGATGAGTAAATTTCAATCAGGTTTAAATTCGGATAGAAAAGAATACAAAAAATCATATATTTTTAAATACGAAGTAAAATAAATAAAAAAACCGTCACGTTAAAACTTGACGGTTTTTTTATGTCAATTTCTTATATTTACAAGAAAAATATGAAAAAGTTACTGCTATGCCTACTTGTAATTTCCTATAGTTCATTTAGTCAAACTAAATATAGTTTTGATTATTTACTTCATTATGAACATACAAATCATATTGATGCTACAAAATCAAAAAACATTTATTTTTTAACCAATTCTAAAGACAATAGTTATTCTGCAAGAATTATAAACAAGGATAGTCTGAATTTTAGTATTTGCTTTTTTAAGCATGATTTAATTATTTCATACGTAGTTATATCTAAAAAGAATTTTCAAATAGCTGAATTTATTAATATTGATTGTAAAAACGTTAGTCTATATTCAAACCCTTATAAACAAAAGGTACAATTCCACGACTATATAAAAATTAATAAAATAGATTCTTTGGAAATTTATGAATTCAAAAACATACAACCTGAAAAAGAAAGAAAAATAAAAAATACTGCTGCATATGTATTTAAATTTAATACTTCACACCCTTTCCATTTACCTAATTTAATTGAAGACACACCTTATGAAGAATGGAAATTTGAAAAAGATTTACCAAATAATTTTATTAGTGAATTATTAATTTATAATTCAAAAAACGAATTAGTATCTTCAGAAATTTTAGTAGAATACATTAAAATTGATAAAAAAATTAATATATTGACTGAAGAATGCGGAAGCATAATGTTAGAGAAAATTACAAACTAAAATAGCGTAATCAGATAAACCTGAAAGGTTTTAAAAACCTGTCAGGTTTAATTTTCTTTACTATATCCCAGCAATTACTTTAAGTTCCTTTACAAAACGTTCAGCTAAAACATCGGCTTCTTGTTGTGATGGTGCTTCTGTATAAATTCTGATAATGGGTTCTGTGTTTGATTTTCTTAAATGTACCCATTCACTAGCAAAATCAATTTTCACACCATCTATTGTAGAAATTTCCTCGTTTTTATAGGTTTCGGTTAATGCTTCTAAAATGGCATCTACATCAATATGTGGTGTTAATTCAATTTTATTTTTACTCATATAATACTGCGGATAGCTGGCACGTAATTCGGCAACCGTTTTATCTTGACCAGCCAAATACGTTAAAAACAACGCTACTCCAACCAAACTATCTCTACCGTAATGTAATTCTGGATAAATAATGCCGCCATTTCCTTCACCACCAATAATGGCATTGGTTTTTTTCATCAATTCAACTACATTCACCTCACCTACGGCACTGGCTTGGTAACTTCCATTATGTTTTTCAGTAATGTCACGTAACGCACGAGACGAACTCATATTAGAAACTGTATTTCCAGGTGTTTTACTCAAAACATAATCGGCAACAGCCACTAACGTATATTCTTCGCCAAACATTTCACCATCATTTGAAATAAATGCCAAACGATCCACATCTGGGTCAACTACAATTCCAAAATCGGCTTTTTCATCTAAAACAAGTTTACAGATATCCGTTAAATGTTCTTTTAATGGCTCTGGATTGTGTGGAAAATGTCCGTTTGGTTCGCAATATAATTTCACCACTTCCACGCCCATTTGTTCTAATAAATTAGGAATGACAATACCTCCAGAAGAATTTACACCATCTACAACAACTTTATATTTTTTAGTTTTCACTAAATCGGCATCTACTAAAGGCAATTCCAATACTTCATCAATATGAATATCCATATAGGCATCGTTAACCGTAACTTCTCCTAAACTATCAACATCTACAAAATCAAACGCTTCTGCCTCCGCAATTTCTAATATTTTAGCACCTTCTGCCCCACTTAAAAATTCGCCTTTGGCATTTAATAACTTTAAAGCATTCCATTGTTTCGGATTGTGAGACGCTGTTAAAATAATACCTCCATCCGCTTGTTCCATTGGTACCGCTACTTCAACTGTTGGCGTGGTAGAAAGTCCTAAATCGATAACATCAATTCCTAAACCTAAAAGGGTATTTTGGACTAAATTATGTATCATAGGTCCTGAAATACGAGCATCACGACCAATTACAACTTTTAATTTTCTATCGGTAATGGTTGTTGTATTTTTTAAAAAAGTACCATAAGCTGATGCAAATTTTACCGCATCTACAGGCGTTAAGTTATCGCCTACTTTACCACCAATAGTACCTCGAATTCCTGATATAGATTTTATTAATGTCATTGTTTTAGGTTTAAAAGTTTAAAGGTTTATTAGTTTAGAAGTAAACCCCAAATAAAGTACAAATATAAATGTTAACCATAAGATAGCAATAAAACAAGCAAAGAATTTTATATATTTACGGAAGAAATAACTATCATTTTTTGTAACACGGATTTAAAAAATTATATAAATTTCTAAAATCTGTGTTTAAAAAACATTTTTACATTTAAACGAACAACCAAATAAACATCTAAACTTTCAAAATTGAACTATCTCGCACATATATTCCTTTCCGATGAAGACGATTTCATAAAAATCGGCAATTTTATGGCGGATGCTGTGAAAGGAAAACACTATGAGCAGTATCCTGTTGGGATTCAAATTGGAATTAAATTACACCGTTTTATTGACACGTATACGGATGCACACGAAATATATCGTAAAAGCAAACATCGATTGCACGAAAAATTCGGACATTATTCAGGTGTAATTATGGATATTATTTATGATCATTTTTTAGCTAAAAACTGGTCGCTTTATTCAAATATTGCTTTAGAAAAATATGCGGATGATTTTTATAATTTATTACAAAGTAAGTACGATATTTTAGCGCCTAAAACGCAGCATCTATTGCCTTATATGATAAAAACCAATTGGTTGGTCTGCTATAAATCGTTAGAAGGATTGGAATTGATTTTATTTCAAATGGATTATCGTACCAAAAACCGAGTAAATATGCCAGCTGCCATAAAGGAAGTAAAGGAATTTTATGAAGAAATGGAACAAGAATTTTTAGCATTTTTTACAACATTACAACATCAAACTAAATTAGAATTAGATACATTAAGAAATGAGTTTTGTTACTACAATTAAGCAACAGTTTGAAGCCAATGAAAATGTGGGCTACGGAAAAAAGCAAAGCGATTACTTAAAAAATCATTTTCCGTTTTATGGTATTCCTACAACAAAACGTCGTGAAATTTTAAAAGATGCTTTACTGCTTCATAAAGAAGAAGTTAGCACGAATTTTAGAGCCATATGTTGGGAATTATTCCAACTGCCGCAACGAGAAATGCATCACGCAGCTATTGATATTTTTCTTAAAGAAATTAAGAACAAGTACCAAATTGAAGATATCGTTTTAATTGAAAAATTACTGCTTACCAATTCTTGGTGGGACAGCGTAGATACATTGG
>JBIPOM010000031.1:0-18478 GCA_044379175.1 Flavobacterium sp.
GGTTCCTGAAGTAGTTACACCTATAATTCCAGTTGGTTGAGTAGCCGTCCAAGAAAATGTAGCTCCAGAAGTAGTACTACTTAAAGTCACTAAAGAAGAAGTGTCACCCGAACAAATAGTTTGATTAGTAGGCGAGAAGCTTACTGCAGGACTTGGGTTTACGGTGACGGTATACGTTTCAGCTACCCTTGAACAATTATTTGCAGTTGCAATAATTGAAATGGTTGCGGTTATAGGTACTGTGCCACTATTTGTAGGTGTAAACACAGGAATATTTCCAGTTCCAGAAAGCGCTAATCCAATAGCAGCATTGGAGTTAGTCCACGCATAGGTAGTTCCTGATACACCATTAGTTAGTACAATTTCAGTAGTTGGTATGCCATTACAATAGGTTTGATTGGTAAGTCCTAATGTAGTTGGCGTAGGATTAACGGTTACAGTAATGGTAAAAGGATTCCCCGCACAAGCACCAGAAGTTGGTGTAACAGTATATTCTAATGTAGCAGGTATATTAGATGTATTGGTAAGTGTTTGACTAATAGTTGCTATACCTGTTGCTTGAACATTTCCACCAGTAATAGCACCTGCTGGATTGCTTATTGGTGTAGTCCACGTATACGTTGTTCCACTTGGTACAATATTTCCACTTCCATTAGTAGGAGCTACCGAAAAAGCAGTTCCCGAACAAATGGTACGTGTAGTACTTAAAACAGTTGGTTTTGGACTTACTACTACGGTTATGGTAAAGTTATTTCCCACACAATTCCCCGAATCACCAGAAGTTGGAGTTACTGTATAAGTAATTGTTTGAGCTGTGTTCGATGTATTGGTAAGTGTTTGACTAATGGTACTAATTCCAGCAGTAGTAGAAGCGGTTGCACCTGTGATATTTGGATTTGTACTGATGTTCCACGTATAGGTTGTATTACTTGGTACGATATTTCCACTACCATTAGTTGGTGTAACTGAAAAAGCAGATTCAGAACAAATAGCAGCTGGTGTTACACTTGCAATTGCAGGTTTAGGATTCACGCTAATTACTACTGTAAATGCAGTACCTGTACAGCTATTAAAAATAGGCGTTACGGTATATGTAGCCGTTTGAACGGTATTGGTTGTATTTACTAACGTTCCACCAATGGTTGTTTGATTAACCCCCGCAGCACCGCCTGTAATTCCACTTGAAACAATAGGAGCACTCCAAGAAAAAGTAGTTCCAGAAGGAATACTATTTAAAGTTGAATTAGCGGGTGTTATAGAAAACGAACTATCGCTACATATCGCATTAGCAAAACTTTCGGTGATACTAGGACTTGGATTAACGGTAATCGTATAATTATAAGTAACTCCAGCACAAGCAGAAGCATCGTTAGTTGAAGCTATAGCCGCATAAGTAATTGTAATTGGTGTATTTGTTGTATTTATTAAAGTTTGAACAGGTATGGTATTGGTTCCTGAAGTAGTTACACCTATAATTCCAGTTGGTTGAGTAGCCGTCCAAGAAAATGTAGCTCCAGAAGTAGTACTACTTAAAGTCACTAAAGAAGAAGTGTCACCCGAACAAATAGTTTGATTAATAGGCGAGAAGCTTACTGCAGGACTTGGGTTTACGGTGATGGTAAAGGATTGTGTAGGTCCTGTACACGCAGATGTTCCATTTGAAAAAGATGGGGTGACTGTAATAGTACCTATTATTGGACTTGGAGTGTTATTAGTTACATTAAATGCATTAATATTTCCAGTTCCTGAAAGTGCTAATCCAATTGCAGGGTTTGAATTGGTCCAACTATATGTTGTTGTTCCCCCTATATTGTTGGTTGTGAAAGTTACTGCTGAAGAAGTTAATCCATTACATAAAATTTGATTTGCAATTGTATTTACTTGTGCTGTTGGATTCACTGTTATGGTAAAACTTGTTGATAATCCAGAACACGTTATTCCATTGTTGGTATAACTTGGTGTAACTTGTATTGTTGCAACAATTGGACTTGTTCCTAAATTTATCGCAGCAAATGCATTTATATTTCCGTTGCCCGATACTCCTAAACCAATACTTGGTGTGTCATTCGTCCATGAGTATGATGTACTTCCACTAGTGTTAGATGTTGCAAAATTAATGGCTGCCAACGTTGCTCCATTACAAACCGTTTTATTTGTTACGATTGTTACTTTTGCAGATGGATTAACAATTATTGTATAGGTTAATGGTGAACCATTACATGTAATAGAGTTTGTATATTGTGGTGTTACAGTAATTGATGCAGTTATAGGAGTTGTACCATTATTTAAAGCTTGGAAAGATGGCATAGTATCTGTACCGCTTCCCATTAATCCAATTGAAGGGGCGTTGTTAACCCAATTAAATATCGTAGTTCCACCCGTATTATTGGTAGTGAAAGAAATTGCTGGTACTGTTTCACCATTACATACAATAATAGTTGAAACATTATTTACTTGACCTCTAGGATTTATTGTAATGGTAAATACTTTAGAAGGCCCTATACAACTTTTACCCCCATTAGAAAAAGTAGGAATAACTGTTATAGTTGCTACAATTGGACTTAACGTATTGTTAACAGGTGTAAAAACAGGAATGTTTCCTGTTCCTGATGCACTAAGACCTATTCCTAAAGTGTCATTTGTCCATGTGTATGTTGTTGTTCCAATCGTATTTGAACTGGTAAATGGAATTGCAGTTGATGCTGCTCCTGCACAAAACACAACGTTATTTGGTTGGTTAACTTGCCCTGTGGGATTTACTGTAATCGTAATTGTATTAGTCGTACCTGTACAACTTACACCTCCATTTTCAAAAGTAGGCGTAACTGTAATTGTAGTACTTATAGGAGCACTAGTATTATTAATTGAAGTAAAAACAGGTAGGTTTCCACTTCCTGGAGTCGTTAATCCTACAGCAGCATTACTACTAATCCATGCATAGGTAGTAGTTCCACCAGTATTAGTAGTTGAAAAATTAGCTATCGTTACAAGATCACCATTACAAACGACTTGTCCAGAAATGGTATTAACTTGTCCTCTAGGATTGATAGTTATTGTAAATGTAGTTGGTATGCCAGGACATGAAGTAGCTCCAATAGTATTAAATGGTGTTACTGTAATGGTTCCTGTGATAGGTGAAGATCCTGTATTTGTACCTATAAAACTAATTGCATTAGTACCGGATGATATAAGTCCGATTGCAGGATTGCTATTTGTCCATGAAAAATTTGTGGCACCTGTTCCTGAAAAAGAAATAGGTCCGACAGTTTCATTATTACACACCACAACATTAGAAATGGTATTTATAGTTGGAGTTGGAATTACAATGATTGTTACTGTATCTGATTCCGGATTACAAGGTCCTGCTGGGTCATTTGTAGTTAAAGTTAATACAATTGTACCCGTAAATCCTTCAGGTGGCGAATAAGTACTTGTTAAACTAGTAACATTAGAAAAAGTACCACCATTAGATGATGTCCAACTTCCTGTTGAAGCAGCACCTCCAACGATTCCATTTAATTGTATGGATCCATTTTGGCATACTGGATTGTATGAGCCAGCTTCTGCTGTAGCTTGAGCATTAACAACTACAGGAAACGAAATTATTTTTGCAGGACAAGGTCCAACAGGATCAGCAGACGTTAACGTAAAAGTTACAGTTCCTGTATAATTAACTGGAGGTGTATAAGTTGTTGATAAAGCTGTTGCGCTAGGTGTATATATTCCACCAGTTATTGAAGCCGTCCAAGTTCCAGAAGTTGCCCCGCCAGTAATGGAACCAGTTAAAGGAATGCCAGTATTTAAACATGTGGCTATAGGTCCAGAAGCACTAATTTGTACAGTAGGATCAACTACAATAACACTTGAAAATGTGTTGCTACCACATTCATTTGTAAGTGTTAAAGTGTAACTATATGTCCCTGCTGTTGCAAAAGTTACAGTTGGACTACTAGAAGTTGTACTTGAAATTGATGTTGGCGGATTACTTCCAAAGTCCCAAAAATAAGTAACCGCTTGAGTAGCATAACAATTAAAAACGGTTGGATTTAATGTTATTGTAGTCCCTTCACAAATTGTTTGTGGTGCTAGACTAGTTTTTGGTTTGTCTTTAATAGTTATAGTTTGAGTTTTTACATCGGGCTGACATAATGTTCCAACCACAGTATTTTGTAGGGAAGTTGTCAATTGTAAAGTGTATATTCCTGCGCTAGTAAATGTAATTTCAGGTTCAAAAGAGGAAGCATTTCCTAATGTGAAATTCCAACCAGGACTGGTAACATTAGGACAATTTTGTGGATTTGATGGTGTTACCTGCCATGCATATACATTTGTATTGTTGCAACCAGGTAAACTTGATAAGTTATCTAAAGTTAGAGTTGTTGGTGCACAACCTGTTGTTGGGCTACTTGTGAAATCTGCAATGACTTCTGGATTGACACATATGGTTTGTGTTTCAGATGTTATTCCACAAGTATTTGAACCAGTATATAATGTTATTGTATACGTACCAGGTGTGTTGAACGTTATATTTAATTGATTAGCAGCTGATGGTAGCCAGGCACCCGAATTATTTGGTTGGCCATTATTGAAACCTAAATTTTCAATTGACGAAATAAAAGTATTAGGTATTAATAGTCCACTACTAGTAACAGGAATACTACCTGAAGGACCTGAAATAGTCCAATACTTTTTGTAGTTATTTGAACAAGTGTATGTTGGAGCACCACCAATATTTGATCCACCAGTAGTTGTGTTATTGAAAATAACTGTTGTACCCTTGCAAATTGAATCACCATTTGGGGTTCTTGTAAAGTTAGCATCAGGTGTTGTTTGAATATTTATTGGACCAAAAGCACTACTTGTTGTTCCACAAGGATTTGATACAGTGATTGAAGCCTGAAAAGAATTAGGATATAATGTCCCATTAATTGTTGATACAGTTCCGCAAGAAGTAATTGTATAATTGTGTGTATAACTTGTTGGAGGAGGGTGATTAAAAGTAACTGCTGGACTTCCATCATTAACCTGAAATGTGTAAATTGTATTTGGGCTATTTTGCGCCCCTGCTAAAATGTTATAAGTGACACTCCCTGGATTACAAAGAACTGGTATACCGCCTGGATTTATTGTTGCCGTTGGACTAGCTCCAACATAAATGTTGAAATTTTTTACAGTTGAACATCCTGATGAATTTATTATGGTATAAGTTAAGGTAAATGTACCAGAATTCTGATAAAAATGGAATGTTTCGGGTAGATTAGACCCTGTGTAAGTATAATTTTGACCATCACCCCAGTTAAAAATATGCTGGGTAGTTGATGTAGTATTCGTAGAATTTGTTGTAAATGAAAATAGTCCACCATTTGTGTTAGCATCGCTTGAACAATAAGTGAAATATTGGTTTCCATTGAATGTAGAAGTTCCCCAAAAATTACCATCTACAAGCTGGATGCCTATTGTACTTGGTGAAATATTTAAAACTACCACATTAACACTACTACTGATGCCATTAATCGTTAATGTACTAATGTATGTACCTGCTGTATTGTAAATAATAGCAGGAGGGCTTGCTGATGTAGAAGAAGTAATATTCCCACCTGGAAAAGACCAAGCATATGTTGGATTGTTTCCCACACCTGTTGAAGTGTTAGTATAGGAAATAGATTGTCCTTGACAGATGGTTACAGTTACACCAACTGCCGCCGGATTAGTTATAAAACTTGTAGCTAATGTTTTTTTTGAAATATAATTCCAGTCAGAATTAACAGAATCTGCAAATATTATATTTGAAAATAATCCACAGAATACAAAATATAGTATTCCAATTTTTTGAATTAGTATATTATCCAAAAACAACAAAACTCTATGATATCCCCACATAATAGATTTTTATTAAAATAAACTACTAATATTTAATTACATTAGCATTGTATTATATCACTTTAAAAATGATATTAGTTTACAAATCTAAGCTTTTATTTGGAGTTAGGAGTATAAAATGAAGTTCTTATTTGATAAAACTAAAATATCATTAATAATTTATCTTTTAAATTACTTTTATAAAAAAATTAATTTATAATACCCATACATTATTTTTTTTGAAATCCAATAAAACTAGGTTTTGTAATTTCGAAATTTTGTAAACCAAAATCGGAAGTTGAAAGCGCATTTGTTTTAAATATTGAATTTCCATCAGGATTATTTGGGTAATAAGAAAGTGAAAATTGAAACGAGTTAAAAACAAGAAAGTCATTACTTATGATTAAACCCATACTTATTTGTGAGTATAATGTACTTGAATTAAACCCTATTCTTTCTTGACCAAGCATTCCAGCAGTATAACTCAAATATGGATTTAGTCGAAAACCAATAAAACGCAAAGGCGAATAGCCTTGAGATTGTATGGTCATAAGTATTTTTTTTGTACCAAAAAGTGTATTGCTGCTAAATCCCTCAATTCCATCTTGATCTTCATTTAATGAAAGTTTGTCGAAATTAGAATCTAACCGATTATTACCAATTATCATTTGTGGTTTTATAAAATGTCTAAATTTCCAATTGCCATATTCTTGTAAATTTGTAAAGTATACAAGTTGTAAACTAGTAGCAGTTTGATTGGTTTTTCCTAAATCCAAAAAGGTTCCAAATTCTAAATTTCCACTCAAATAACCAAATTTATAATATCTTCCTAATGCTATTTTTCCTCCTAAATAAAACTTAATTTCATCATATTTTTTTTGAAAGCCAGAAGTAATATTGTAAACAAATCCAGAGGCAACATCTTCCACTACATTAAAATTAAAAATATATTTGTCTTGAGTGAATTTTCTTGAAGTTATTCCAACACTAATTAAATATAATTTTTCTAGGGCATAAATATTCAAACTATCAGTACTTATAAAAGGAGTATCACTATAATTTCTATTAAAATATCTAGTACTTGTTATAAAATTTGTAGTTCTATCATTTTCGGAATTTCCTTTTTTTAATTGAAAAGATCGACCTATCCAATAGTCTTGATAGTTAAATTTTGAGTTTTGAATTCTTTGTGTTTGATACTTATCTAAAGTGTTAATTTTACTTAAATTTTGTCCAATTTGTATTCCGCCCGCCCATCGTGTATAAGCAGAAAAAAAAGGTCTTTCAATCGTTACTGATTTATCATAATTTCTATCAAAATCAATTTCATATTTTAGTCGGGTACTAATGAATGAATTTTTTATAGTAGGTACAAAATAATTTAAACTATATCCAAATTGTTTGTTGGTTAAACTTTTGGTATATGAATTAGCTAGTTCGTGTCCTAATCCAAATATGTTTTTTTCTTTTAAATAAAATTTTGTTTTTGTGATAGTAGGTGATACATCTGGAGTCAAACTCCAAGAATCTATAATTGTTATCAGCACATCTACAGAATCTTGTGCTATTAATTTCATTTCAGACGATACACTTCTGGTAAAGCGTTGGCTCCTAATTATCCTTTCGGATTCTGTCATTAAAAGCGAATCTAAAGGTACATTTTTCTTAATAAGAAGTAAATTTTTTATCGCAAATTGTTTCGTTTTTACGTGTAACGAATTTCCTGCTTTATCAATAAATTTTTTTGGCACTTTTGTGGAATCTGTATCTGAGTATCCAAAAGGATCTAGCGTTTTTATTTCAATATTTCGAATAATTTTACCTTCAAAAAGGGCATAGTTTTTTTTAGTTTTTTTTTGATAACTACTTTTTGTTATTTTTTCAGTTTCTACCGATCGAAAAATAAGTTTATGAATAAATTTGGTAAACTTTCTTTTTTTAGAATATTTTTCTATCGCTCGATAGCCTTTTGTAGAATCTTTTTGTGTCTGATTTTCTTGTGCACAAATACCTTGATTACTAAAGAGTATCAAGAAGCAAATGCCAATTTTGTATTTGAAAATCATGGATGTTTTAAATTTCAAAAATACTATTTAATTTCATAGCATACCATGTTATATGTGAATTATGAAATTGTTAAAAATAATTCTAAAACTAATTACATATAAGTTTGTAAACGAATCCATAATGAATTAATAAAGATGAAAACACTATTTTTAAACGTGTTAATTTTCCTGTTATCTTTTACAAGTATAGGACAAAATACGCAAACAGAAACCAAAACTAAAACCGTTACCATAAAAGATTCTGATGGAATTCATAAAACAGTAAAAACCGAAGTAATTAAAAAAAATCAACAAATTGAACTGGGAAAAGAAACTCCAAATTCTATTAATATTCCAACAATTGACTCCCCCATTTTGGTAACCACATCAATTCAAATTACAAATCCTGACGGCACCACAAGAACAGTACAATTGGACCGGAGCGGTTATTATGAATATTTAGGTAGGATTTATGTTTTGTCTCTAGATGCCTCAGGTTATATTTTAACCCACGGCGATTTTAACCCTGCTTTATTACGCAAAACATCTATAAATAGTTACATTTATACGATGGAAACTAAAACGGCTATTGCTTATTTTGATAGTAATGAAAATTTAGTTGTGGAATTTTATGACGCGCTATCCAATCAAATTATAAGTGAAAAATACAATCATATTAAAAAGTAATTAATTGATTTATATTATATGTAACATATATCACATTTCATTATTTTAGATGTTATATCTTTGTAAAAAATAATAATATATGTTCGTATTTTTAAAAAATTTATTATCATTTAAATGTCCTCGTTGTCACGAAGGAAAACTGTTTGTAAACAAATGGTATAGTTTTCCAAACGGAAATAAAATGGTTGAAAGATGTAATGTCTGTGGACAAAGAACTGAACTTGAACCTGGTTTTTTCCAAGGAACGGGTTATGTAAGTTATGGTTTAACTGTTGGTTTTTCGTTAATAACATTTGCAATTTGGGTATTTGCAACAGGTTATACACTTCAAAATAAAGAAATTTTTTGGTGGTTACCAGTTAATATTTTCTTTTTAATTCTATTACAACCTTGGATAATGCGTTTATCAAGAATTATTTGGTTAACAGCCTTTTTTCATAGTGACGATGAATTTTTCGATTAAAAATAATCTTATGATATTTATCACAATTTTATTTAAAAATTACTACTAAATTTGTACGAAAATTAACTTAATTATTATTTTTAATACACATTAGTACTCAGATAATTTCAACTTACATTAAAAAATTAACTAGTTACATTTATGAAAATAGAGCAAATTTATACAGGTTGTTTGGCACAAGGTGCTTATTACATAACTTCAAATGGCGAAGCGGCTATAATTGATCCGTTACGTGAAACTGTACCATATATTGACAGATTAAAAGCAGATAATGTAAAACTAAAGTATATTTTTGAAACTCATTTTCATGCTGATTTTGTTTCAGGTCACTTAGATTTGAGCTCTCAAACGGGTGCTAAAATTGTGTTTGGTCCAAATGCAAACCCTGAATTTGAAATTATTTCAGCCGCAGATGAAGCTGTTTTTGAAGTTGGAGCCATTAAAATAAAAGCACTACACACGCCTGGTCATACAATGGAAAGTACCTGTTATTTATTGATAGATGAAAACGGAAAAGATAACGCATTGTTTTCTGGTGATACCTTATTTATTGGTGATGTTGGTCGTCCAGATTTGGCGCAAAAAGCCGCTTCAATGACGCAAGAACAGTTGGCAGGAATTTTATTTCATTCTTTACGAAATAAAGTCATGACTTTGGAAGACGATGTGCTAGTATATCCAGCTCATGGAGCAGGTTCCGCTTGTGGTAAAAACATGAGCAAAGAAACGGTTTCTTCAATTGGTGAACAAAAAGTGAAAAATTACGCTTTACGTGCCAATATGACCGAAGCAGAATTTATAAATGAAGTTACTGATGGTTTATTACCACCACCAGCTTATTTTGGTATGAATGTAGCTATGAATAAAAAAGGAATTCCTTCTTTTTCATCGGTATTAAATAAAGGTATGAAAGCCATTGATGCTTCTGAATTTGAACAACTTGTAGATGATTCGGGTGCATTAATTTTAGATACTAGAAATCCGTCAGATTTTTCTAAAGGATTTGTTCCTCAATCCATAAATATTGGAATTAGTGGTGACTTTGCACCGTGGGTTGGTGCCTTAATTGCCGATGTAAATCAACCAATAGTTTTAGTTACTGATTTTGGAAAAGAAGAGGAAACTGTTACACGATTATCTCGAGTGGGTTTCGACGCTGTTTTAGGATATTTAAAAGGTGGTTTTGAAGCCTGGGAATCTGCTGGATTTGACGTAGATACAGTACATAGAATTACCGCAGCTCAATTTGAAAATGAGGTAAAAATTGGTGAAAGTAAAGTAGTAGATATAAGAAGAGAAAGTGAATACGAAGCAGAACATATTGAAGACGCTTATAGTAAACCTTTAGCTTATATTAATGATTGGATGAAAGACATCAATCCAAAGGAACACTTTTTTATGCATTGTGCCGGAGGGTATAGAAGCATGATAGCGGCTTCTATTTTACAAGCCCGTGGGTACAGAAACTTTTCGGAAATAGAAGGCGGATTTAATGCAATTGCCAAAACAGATTTGCCAAGAACTGACTTTATGTGTCAAAGTAAAGTATTGTAACTTACATGAGAATAGTAACCGTACTTTTTTGTTTATATTTGTTCGTTTTGATGGCGCTTCCATCTGTGCGAGTAGTAAGAATTCATTTTAGTGAAGGTTGCCAATCTTCTTGTGATAAAAGTAATTTTAAAAATAATGATGGTTGCAAAAAAGGTGAAATTATTATGAGTTTAAATTTTACTCCAGTAAGCTATATTTTATCAAAAACATATATAGCTCCACCTCAAAATTTTGTAATTACTTTCAAAAAAGAAAAGATATATTATCATAAAAATCTTATATCTAAGTATCAAAATTCTATTTGGCAACCTCCAAAAATCATTTCATAAATATCTCAGTTTAATTATTTTACTGCTTTACCCGTTTTTTAGATATTAGCAAATTAACTTATTTTTATTTATAAATGAAAAAATATATTATTATTTTAATCTTTCTTTTCTGTAAAGAAAGTATGGCACAAAGTACATTTGATTATAATGTACAAATAACTCCAATTACAATTTCTACATTACCAGGATTGCATTCGTATGCTTTTGCACAACATAACGGAAAATGGTTAATTATTGGTGGAAGAAAAGATGGGGTTCATGCCAGACAACCTTTTAATGCATTCCCTAATTCTCAAAATAACAATTTGATTTATGTAGTAGATATTGCTTCACAACAAACTTGGTCCGTTTCATTGGAAACTTTGGCAATAGGTTTAAAAGAGCAATTACAAGCTACAAATTTCAACTTTTATCAAGACGGAAATTCGTTGTATGTAATAGGTGGTTATGCATATTCAACCACTTTGGATAATCACGTAACTTTTGATAAATTAACAAGTATTAATGTACCCAATTTAATTGATTCGATTATTAACGGTACACCAATAACCACAAATTTTAAACAATTAGCCAATCCAATATTTCAAAATACTGGTGGACAATTGGGAAAAATTGGTAATAATTTTTATCTGGTAGGAGGTCAGGTATTTACAGGAAGATACAATCCCATGAATAATCCAACTTTTGTACAAAATTATGTAAATAAAGTACAAAAATTTACAATTGATAATTTTGGAACACAACTAAGTTATGCTAATTATTCTTTTGTAGAAGATGCGGTTCATTTACATCGACGTGATTATAATTTAGTGCCTCAAGTATTTCCAAATGGAGAAGAAGGCTACACGATTTCATCGGGTGTTTTTCAAATTAATGCAGATTTACCTTTCTTATATCCTGTTGATATAAAAGCAAGTGGCTATTTTCCACAAACACAGTTCAATCAATATTTAAGCAATTATCACAGTGCAAAAGTAGGCTTATTTGATAGTAACAATAATAAAATGCATAATTTATTTTTTGGTGGTATAAGTAGATATTATTATAATGGTACTACTCTAGTACAAGATGATAATGTACCTTTTGTAAAGACTATTAGTAGAACAACACGTGATGCAAATGGTAATTTGTCTGAATATAAGTTAAATATTGAAATGCCAAATTTTAAAGGAGCAGGGGCAGAATTTATTCCAAATAAAAACTTGCCACATTATTCAAACGAAGTAGTCAAATTAAATGATATTACAGCAAATGAATTTGTTATTGGACATATTTATGGTGGAATTGATAGTCCAACTCAAAATCCGTTTACAAATAATCAAACCAATACAACAAGTGCTGGTGCGACGATATATGAAGTAAAATTAATTAAAAATGCTACTTTGGGACAGAGTAGTATTAATGGTAAAAATGATTTTTCATTTACAGTATCTCCAAACCCAACAAATGATAATTCGGTTTCTATTCAATTTAATATACCTTATTTAGCAACTTTAGATTATTTTGTTACAAATGTAAATGGTCAATTACTAGATGATGGAGAAATTGACGGATTACAAGAAGGTGTAAACAACATGACTTTTACTTTAGTAAACACATCAGATAAAATTCAGTTTATTACATTTATTTTAGACAATAAATTTTATTGCACTAAAAAAATAATTATCAATTAACAACAAACTATAATAACAAATAAAATTTAAACAAATGAAAAATTTATTTTTAACTATGTCAGTAGTATTTTTATTTACAGCTACTACAAATGCTCAAGAACCAAAACAAAAGAAGAAAGTGAAAACAGAAAAATCATGTTCTGTAAATGGAAAAAAATGTTGTGGAGAATCAAACAAAAAAGAAGCTTCATGTGATTCTAAAAAAACGGAAAAAAAATAATAAACTTTTTTGATTAACTTTTTTAAGTGCATACAAACTTTTGTATGCACTTTTTTTTATTTAATTTTACGGAGTTAAATTTTGTTTAAATGAGCCACGGAAAATTAAGAGAAGATACTATTTGTCAAAATTGTGGCGATTCTGTTGCTGCAAGGTTTTGTCCTTCATGTGGGCAAGAAAATACAGAAACTAAAAAATCCTTTCATTATTTGTTTACCCATTTTTTGGAAGATTTAGTGCATTATGAAAGTAGTTTTTGGAAAGCAATAAAATATTTGTTAATTGCCCCAGAGAAACTTTCCCTTACTTATTTATCTGGTAAACGTAAGGCATTTATGGCTCCAGTTCGTTTGTTTATTTTTATCAATATTGTTTCCTTTATTATTTTTAGTTCGTTTACTTTTAAAGAAATAGAAAGTGAAATCACACAAGAAATTTCAAAATCAGAAAGAAAAGAAGACAGTTTAACAAGTGAAAAATTTACTTTAAAAGTAAATCAAAAAACTGATAAAATAGAAACTCAAACAATTAATTCTAATGATTCTTCTTTAAAAGAAAAAATTAAACTTTTAGAAAAAAATTATACGAATGAACAAATCTTTCAAAAAGTATTTCAAAAATTTGCACAAAATTTGCCGAAGTTTTTATTCTTAGTTATGCCATTTTTTGCTTTAACATTGTGGCTAACTCATAATAAAGACAGATGGTGGTATTTTAATCACGGTATATTTACCTTTCATTATTTTTCTTCTTTTTTATTAATACTTAGTATCACTACAATTATTAATCAAATTTTAGGTTTTTTTAATTATGAGACTAATGGCAACTTTATGACGGTAATTTATTTATATTTAAATTTTCTATTTATAAAGGCATTCGTTGTTTTTTATCAGGAAACGGCATTTAAGAATTTTTTAAAATTAATAGTAGTTTATCTTTTAAATTCTATTATTTTCACATTTGTATTAATTGTTTTTGGAATTTATATTTTATATATTTTATGATGAAAAAAGTAATACTTATCACTGGCGGTTCTTCAGGAATTGGAAAAGCAATTGGAGAATTCTTATTAGATAAGGAATATATTGTTTATGGTACAAGTCGAAATGCCTCTGCTATCATCGATTCAAAAATAAAATTAATTGATTTAGATGTTAGAAATTCGGAATCTATTAAAGCTTGTATTGCTAAAATTATAGAATTAGAAGGCAGAATTGATGTGTTAATTAATAATGCAGGAGTAGGCATCACTGGTCCTCTTGAAGAAATTCCATTAGAAGAAATTAAAAACAATTTTGAAACCAATGTTTTTGGTCCTATCGAAACCATGAAGGCTGTTTTACCTCAAATGCGTCTTCAAAAAAGTGGTTTAATTATTAATATTACATCCATAGCGGGTTATATGGGATTGCCTTTTAGAAGCGTTTATTCCTCGTCAAAAGGCGCTTTAGAATTAATTACCGAATCGTTGCGTATGGAAACTAATTCATTTGGAATTCATATTACCAATGTGGCTCCAGGTGATTTTGCTACCGATATTGCCTCAAGACGATTTCATGCCCCTGTTCAAAAAGGTTCTGCATATGAAACTTTATATCAAAATCAGTTAGATATGATGAATGATCACGTTTCTAGTGGAAGTAATCCTTTAGAAATGGCTGTAGCAATACATAAAATTATTCAAGCAAAAAATCCTCGAATTCATTATAAAGTAGGTGCATTTATGCAAAAATTTTCTATTGTTTTAAAGCGTATTTTACCAGATAAAATGTATGAAAAAATATTAATGAATCATTATAAATTATAAAATTCAAATGTAGAATCTGAAAAAAGAAATAGAATATTATATTTCAATTTCCTACTTTTGTACGCACAAACAACACACAACAAATTTAAATTCAAAAAACATGAAATTTTTTATTGACACAGCAAATTTAAAAGACATTGCTGAAGCACAAGCATTAGGTATTCTTGATGGTGTAACTACAAATCCATCATTAATGGCTAAAGAAGGTATTACAGGGAAAAACAATATCTTAAAACATTATGTAGACATTTGTAACCTGGTTGATGGCGATGTAAGTGCAGAAGTAAATGCCTTAGATTTTGAAGGAATGGTAAAAGAAGGTGAAGAATTAGCCGATTTGCATGAGCAAATTGTAGTAAAATTACCCATGACTAAAGAAGGAATTAAAGCGTGTAAATATTTTTCAGATAGAGGAATAAAAACCAATGTTACTTTAATTTTTTCAGCTGGTCAAGCATTATTAGCAGCAAAAGCAGGGGCTACTTATTGTTCTCCATTTTTAGGACGTTTGGATGATATTTCAACAGATGGTTTAAATTTAATTGATGAAATTCGTCAAATTTATGATAACTATAGTTTTGAAACTCAAATTTTAGCGGCTTCAGTACGTCATACCATGCACGTTGTAAATTGTGCTAAAATTGGTGCTGATGTGATGACAGGACCATTGTCTTCAATCACTGGATTATTAAAACATCCATTAACTGATTTAGGAATTGCACAGTTTGTTGCTGATTTCGAAAAAGGAAATAAATAATATTTTAAACATACAAAAGGCGTCCCGAATTATTTGGACGCCTTTTTTTATGCATTTTTAGTACTAATTTACTATTGCAAATAACTTTCAAAATTGGCATCAAACAAACTTACAAAAGCATTGTTTATGGTGCCGTTTTTATTAATAATCATGGTACGGTATACTTTGTTAATCACCCAGTTATTTTGTAGTTCTTCAAAGTCGGTTGATCTTAATTCGATTGAATTGCTATAGTTTTTATCTTTTATTTCTTTTAACCAATCTTCATGACTATTATTAATGTTTATGGCTATGAATTGAATATCTGGATACTTTGCTTTTAATTCATCTATTTTTTTATGCGAATAAAAAGAATGCGAGTCGGATTGTTTAGTCCAAAAATAAATAATCGTTTTTTTGGTTAATAATTTGTCTAACTCTACAGGTTGTTTGTTCATATCCAACAAACTAACTTTTGGTAATACATTATTATTTCTTAATTTCTGAATATTACTTGCTGTTTCCATGACTTTAGATTTCATTTTTTCATCGGAAACCATTTTCGAATATAGCGTAAAAAATTTTCCATTATTTACAGAACATTGATCGGAAAGTAAATACATGTTGGCTACGTTGTTGATTACTAGGTTTTTAACGTGTTTATTTTTTATTAACGTATCCACAATTTCTAGCTTTTTAATATTGTTTTCTAAACTCATATCGTCTAAATTACCTTTGTTGTTGGTTAGAACAATATTGTTTAACATGCTAGTCATGTAATTTATAAAAGGAGAATAGTATAGCAAATTAGCTTGATTCACATCAATGTTTTTTCTATGATTGTAGTAAGTTTTAGATAAATTGGTTTTGATATTTTCACCCGTTTTAAATTCGTGTACTATAGGGAAAACTTCTTTTTTGTAGGCATAATTTAATAAAATATTCGCTTTTGCAATTTGATCAAATTCTTCAGACCAATTGATAAATGATTTTCTTTTGCGGTATAAATCTGTAATTTTTTTCTGCGAATCATCTATGTATTTAGAAAATGCTTTTTCAGGTTGTTCATACACATCAAATAAATCATTTTTTAATTTCAAATCTTTTAAATACAATTCCATCATAAAATTGTTTTTTTCATCACCTCGCCCGCAAAACATTAAGGTATTATCAAAATCATTGCTGTTTAAACGAATCATAAGACTATCATTTTTATCAAAAAAAACATATTGATATTCTGGATCATGTTTAAAACTATACAAACCAGGAGTTAACGAATCGAATTTATGAAAAAAGCGATTGTTTTTATCTAAATAGAAAGTATCCAAAACTTTATCGTTTTTCATAAATACCACAAAATTATTTTTCGGATTTTCTATCTCACCACCAAAATAGGCAATATGATTTTCACCTAACAATCCATCTTTGCAAGATGTTAATGATGTGATAATTAGTAAAAAGAGAATGTAGTTAATATAAACGTAATTTTTTTGCATAGTTTTATTTTATAACCAAAACAAAAGTATTTGTTTTAAAACAGTAAAGATGTTAATGTAGCGTTAAAAATTACAAATAGAATATTAAAATAAAACTGTGAAAACTCGTTCGTTTTTGCTAATTTTGTAACAAATTAAATTAAAAAACATGCTTACAATTTCAAATTTATCAGTACAATTTGGTAAAAGAATTTTATTTGACGAAGTTAATACCACGTTTACCCAAGGAAACTGTTATGGGATTATTGGTGCCAACGGTGCTGGAAAATCTACATTTCTTAAAATCATTTCAGGTGAACTTGACCCAACTTCTGGAAGGGTTATTTTAGAACCAGGTAAACGTATGTCGGTTTTAAACCAAAATCACAATATGTTTGATGAATTTACGGTTTTAGATACGGTGTTAATTGGTAATAAAACGTTACACGCAGTAAAATCTGAAATGGATGCTTTGTATGCCGATTATGATGATAAAAATGCAGACAGAATAGGTGAGTTGCAATTGCAATTCGACGAAATGAATGGTTGGAATGCAGAAAGTGACGCGGCTACATTATTATCAAATTTAGAAATTGAAGCAGAACATCATTATACTTTGATGGGCGAAATGGACGGAAAATTAAAAGTTCGTGTGTTGTTAGCTCAAGCACTATTTGGTAATCCTGATGTATTGATTATGGATGAGCCTACCAATGATTTGGATTTTGAAACCATTGGTTGGTTAGAAAATTTCTTAGCCAATTATGAAAATACGGTGTTAGTAGTGTCGCATGACCGTCACTTTTTAGATGCGGTTTGTACACATATTTCAGATATTGATTTTGCGAAAATTACACATTATTCAGGAAATTATACATTTTGGTATGAAAGTAGCCAATTAGCGGCTCGCCAGAAAGCACAACAAAACAAAAAGGCAGAGGAGAAAAAAGCAGAATTAGAAGAATTTATTCGTCGTTTTAGTGCCAATGTGGCCAAATCAAAACAGGCTACTTCTCGTAAAAAAATGATTGAAAAATTAAACTTAGATGAAATTAAACCATCAAGTAGAAGATATCCAGCTATTATTTTTGAAACGGAGCGTGAAGCAGGAGACCAAATTTTAAACGTACAAAATTTATCAGCTTCTCAAGATGGTGACGTTTTATTTAAAGACGTTCATTTAAATATGGCTAAAGGTGATAAGATAGTTGTTTTCTCTAAAGATTCTCGTGCTACAACTGCTTTTTATGATATTTTAAACGGATTAAAAAAACAAGATTCTGGAACGTTTGATTGGGGAATTACCACCACCCAATCGTATTTACCAGTTGAAAATCATAGCTTTTTTGATGGAGTAGATTTAAATTTAGTTGACTGGTTACGTCAATGGGTAAAAACAGAAGAAGAACGCGATGAAGTGTATGTTCGTGGTTTCTTAGGAAAAATGATTTTCTCTGGTGAAGAAGCGCTGAAAAAATGTAATGTGCTTTCTGGAGGTGAAAAAGTACGTTGTATGTTGTCTCGTATGATGATGATTCGTGCCAATGTGTTAATGTTGGATGAACCAACCAATCACTTAGACTTAGAATCTATTACTGCATTTAACAACTCGCTAAATAACTTTAAAGGG
>JBIPOM010000147.1:0-5321 GCA_044379175.1 Flavobacterium sp.
AACTAAAAAAAGCACCTAAAAAGGTGCTTTTTTAGTTAAAAAACTAAAATCATACCCTTACTAATTTTATTTAAATTGTTATTAATCAATATATTAATTACAAAAAATAAAAAAAAATACCCCTAATATATACTAGTTTTGAGTTTTGTTTAAAATACGAGATTACTTTTGTCGAAATTTAAATAATTCTGTTTATATGATATTATTTTATCATTTAGAATAATTTATTCAAAATCAATTGAAGTTTAGAAAATATCTTTTCTAATTAATCTTGACTTTTGTTTGAAACTTTTTTATATAAAAAATTCACATAAAATTAATTACATGAAAAAAATAATTTATCTTTTGCTTTTAGTATTTTCTACTATAATGTTTGCACAAGTAGGAATTGGAACTGAAACACCAGCCAATTCTGCAATATTAGATATTAGTTCAACCAATAAAGGGATTTTATTTCCTAGAATGTCAACGGCACAACGAAATGCAATTGCGACGCCAGATATTGGATTATATATATTTGATACCAACACCAAATCCCCTTGGTTTTATAATGGAACAAGTTGGATAAATACTGCAGGAGCTAACTATGGCGATATCAAATCAGGAATTCAAAGTGGTGATCACAATGGGTGGATTAAATTAGACGGAAGATTAAAATCTACTTTAACAGCTTCACAACAAACAATTGCAATTTCATTATCAATTGGGACAAATTTACCTAATGCAACCAATTCCTATCTCTCTCAAAACGGAGGAACTTTAGGTGCTGTAAGTGCTGGAAATAATACGGTAAACTTAACTGCTGCAAATTTACCATCTCATAATCATTCATTTACTGGAACGGGTGCATGGACTCATTCTAACACACATTCACACACTTATAATGACGCTTATTTTGCTGAAAACAGGTCAGAGTCAGATAAGGTTGGAAATAACTCACGTTTTGGAACCTCGGCAAATACCGATAACGATAACAGTTTTATTTGGAGAACTAATGACAATACCAATAGTGTTTCAATGTCAAATATCAATACTTCAAGTAGCACACACGATCATTATTTTCAGCCATCTGGAACTATTGGGAATACAGGCGATGGCACTGCCATTAACATTGCCCCAAAAACATTAACAGTAAATATGTTTATTTACTTAGGACTATAACAAACACCAAACTTTAATAATTAAACCCACAAAAATGAAAAAATTAATTTTACCCTTTTTACTATTTCTTTGCACCATTTCATTGCATGCGCAAGTTGGAATTGGAATAGAAACTCCAAATGCTTCTGCAATTTTAGATGTTACATCAACAAGTAAAGGGTTTTTGATGCCTCGTATGACAACTTTAGAGCGTGATGCCATTGCTTCACCAGCTGCAGGATTAGTAGTTTTTAATACAACTACAAATTGTATTAACATGTTTACTGGTTCTATTTGGAATGAATTGTGTGGAACCGCTACACAAGGAACAATAGCTACCTTAAATTGTACACCAACCGATAATGGAACATTAACAGCAAATACAGCTGCTAGTTCGGTAAACTCGGTATTTTCTTATACAGGAGGAAATAATTTAACTCATAATGGCCAAACGGTTACATCTACAGGCGTTACAGGACTTACAGCTACCTTATCTGCAGGAACTATGTCTTCTGCCGGTGGAACATTAACCTATAATATAACAGGAACGCCTTCTGGCTCAGGTACTGCATCATTTGCCATCAATATTGGAGGTAAAATTTGTACGCTTACTAGAACGGTTTTTGCAGTGGGGACGATTGCTTCCGCATTTAATTGTGGGAGTGCTACAAATAATGGTACATTAACTTCTGGAACCGCAGCAAGTAGTGTGAGCTCTGTAATCAGTTATACCAATGGTAACGGTGGAACACATAGCGGACAAACAGTAACTTCTACAGGTGTAACGGGTCTTACGGCTACATTGTCTTCAGGTACCTTTGCAAATGGATCAGGAACCTTGACGTATAATATTACTGGGACACCAAGTGCCGCTGGAACAGCTACGTTTGCTATCAATATTGGAGGACAAACGTGTAATTTAACTAGAGCCGTTGTTGCTCCATCAAATTATGCTGCTGGAACAGTTCATTGTTTGTCAGGAAATACCCCAACAGCAATTGTAGATGTTACAAATGCTACAACTGGTAAAACTTGGATGGATCGGAATTTAGGTGCATCACGAGCTGCAACAGTAAGTAATGATGGAAGTGCAGAAGGGGATTTTTATCAATGGGGAAGAGGTGCAGATGGTCATCAATGTAGAACGTCGACTATAACAAGTACTTTAAGTTCTACAGATCAACCAGGTAACAATCAATTTATATCAAATTCAGGAAACTGGAGAAGTTCGGCTAATGTAAATCTATGGCAAGGTGTTAATGGCATCAATAATCCATGCCCAATTGGATATAGAATTCCAACTTCTGCAGAGCTAGATGCAGAAAGAACTTCATGGACTGGTGGGAATTCAATAGCTGGAGCATATAACTCACCAATGAAATTTGTAACCACTCAAATGAAAAATATTGATGGAACTATGGCAGGAACAGGTTCAAGTTCATATTGGTCAACTACACTTTCCACAGGATCTAATGTTAATACCTTAGCCATATTTAGCGCTAATGTATTCATAACAACCCGTGAAATTGGAAGAGGTTGTTTTGTTCGTTGTATCAAGAATTAAGATTATTCATCTCAAATCATGAATTCATCTCACATCATTTTTCTTTTTGGGCTTTTCGTTTCGAATGTCCTTTTCTCCCAGAACATATCTGGTGTATTGCCTCAATTGGCAAATCAAGAAATTCGTTTGAGCGCTTTTGTAGGGTTGAAAAATGATGTGATAACGTCCTCTTTTTTAGATTCTTTAGGGAATTTTCAAATGGGGTATTCCAAAAAAGATTATGGAGTGGGTTATTTGATTTCTAATGACAACAAACTTTTTATAGTCATTTTAAATGGAGAAGACATTGAATTAAAGGGGAATTCATTGGCAGATACAGAATCTATAAAAGTTCTTAAAGGCAATGAAAACCAATCGTTTGATCGGTATGCTAAGGAACATCCAAAACGAGAACAAGCACTCAGTGCCTGGAAGTATTTGCAAGATTTGTATGCTAATGATTCGTTGTTTTTTAAAAATAAAAAAACCTACGAATCCATTATCGCTGAAGAAAATCGCATTAAAACAGAAGATGCCAAGTTTGTTTCTTCTCTTCCCAAAGACAGTTATGTTCGATGGTTTTTACCCATGCGTCGTTTAGTAAGTGATGCACCCATCATTGTAAAATACCGTCCGGAAGAGTTGGATGCAACCATTGAGTCATTCCGAAACATGGATTATTCAGATGAACGTCTTTATCGAAGTGGTTTGTTCAAAGAATCGTTGGAAAATCACTTTTTATTGATTGAAAACAGTGGCAAACCTTTGGAGTCCGTTTTTCAAGAAATGAATACTTCTATAGATAGATTGCTTTCCAAACTGGTAGGTGATACAAAAAAACTAAATGAAGTATCCAATTTTCTGTTTGATTTGTTGGAGCAAAGAAGTTTGTATACCTCTTCTCAGTATTTAGCCATAAAATTGCTCAACGACACAGGATGTACGCTGGAAACGGATTTGTCCAATCAGCTAGAAATATACAGAGCCATGAAAACAGGAAATACGGCTTCCGAAATTAATTTTGAGAAAGCGAATTTTTTGAAAACAAATCAGGCAATTACTAGTCTTTCTGATGTAAAAAGTCCTTATACTTTGGTGGTTTTTGGTGCCAGCTGGTGTCCAAAATGTACAGAAGAATTGCCTGAGATTGCCAAACGATATTCAAAATGGAACGAAAAAGGAATCGAAGTTGTATTTATTTCATTAGATGAAAATCGAACATCTTTTGAATCTTTAGCAAATGATTTTCCTTTTATTTCGTATTCAGATTTAAAAAAATGGAACAGTCCCATCGTAAAAGACTTTTATGTATCTGGAACGCCCACGCTGTTTTTATTAGATAAAAATAGAAAAATTTTAATAAGACCCAATTCAGTTGCTCATTTAGAAGCATGGATGGATGCTTTTATACCCAAAAACTAATTTAAAAAAAATATTATTATGATGTATCGATTATTAATGTTTATAGTACTTTTTCCTTTCTTTATTTCCGCTCAGTCGGTTGTAATAAGTGGAGATTATAAAGTATCTGTATCTTCAGGAACAATAATTTCTTCAGTTGGAGGATATAAATTGATTGGAACAGGTTCAAGCTCGTTATCATTTCCAAGAGGTACAAATGCCAATAATACATCACCTGCAAGTAAAAGAGTTGTTGTTTCCACTTCAACTGGTTTTTATGAAGTGAGAAATGTTGGACAAAATGAAACAGCAGAGTTTTTTCTGGATGTTTTAGTTTCATCTAGTAGAGTAGCTGCAGATGTAAGTGTAGAAAACACGAATACAACGGCAACTTACAAGGTTAACGTGAATCAAGTTGATCGAGGAGTTACTTACAATGACATTCCAGTAGATTGGACCATTACTAAAGTTGGTTCAAATGCAGCCGATGTGAATAATTTAACTTTTACATGGGGAAGTGCCCTAGAATCATCGTCAATTTCACAAAAACGACTTTTTGTTTATAATGATGCTTCGGCTATTTGGTGTCAACTGCCATCTTCAAGAACGGTAGTTAATGATGCAGACAGAACATTAGTGTTTTCAGGTTTTAAGGGGATGTTAAATGGCACCAAGTTCATGATTGCAGAGTCTAAAGCTATCGGTAATTTAACAATTGTTTCTTCAGGTGGAAGTGTTTTTGGAACCGACTGGACCTATGAAAATGGTCTTGTTGCAACAAAATCATCCAATCCAGTTTCAATTAACAAATCAGATATTGAATCGTATTTCGCTTCTGATATTGAAATTGAAGCCGCTAATGTAACTGTTGATGCTGATTTAACATCTGGAAAATCAATAAATATAATCACAACCAATGCAATCACATTAAACGGTAGTTTAAAAACTACCGCCGTAAATTCTTCAATTTCGTTAAAAGGAAATACAACTATTGCATCAACTAAATATATTCAATCTGGCGGTAACTTTACCCACGATGGGAATTTAATCTTCAAATCGGATGTGAATGGTACAGCTGCATTTGGAAGATTAGGCGGTTCGTTTACCAAAGTAAGCGGTACAGCAACAGTAGAAAGATACATCCCAGCCAAACGTGCATGGCGATTGTTAACGGCTCCTTTAAAAGGGACTACTTCTAATACGATTAATTCCAATTGGCGACAAGGTGTTACAGGAG
>JBIPOM010000148.1:0-5318 GCA_044379175.1 Flavobacterium sp.
AATTTACAGCAGAATTTTTCAACATCACACTTACAGATTTAATGTGGTTAGGTATTTTAGCATCTGTTTGTACAGCCTATGCTTTTATTGCCTCTGTAAACGTTATGAAATACATTTCTCCTTACACAGTAATGCTTTCTATAAATTTAGAACCCGTATATGGAATTGCCTTAGCGGTTTTAATTTTCGATAAAAAAGAACAAATGAGTTTTTCATTTTATATAGGCGCTGCAATTATTCTAATTACAGTGATTTTGAATGGATTAATTAGAAATTATAAAAAAAGTAGTTAGATATCGCTTTAAAAATTATTCAAATAATTATTAAATAGTATCTTTGTATTTACAAACAAATTAATAAAAATTAACTTTTATGGAATATTTAGATTTTGAATTGCCAATAAAAGAGCTTGAAGATCAATTGGAAAAGTGTGTTGTTTTAGGTCAAGAATCGGATGTTGATGTTTCGGCAACTTGCAAACAACTGGAAGATAAATTAGAAAAAACCAAGAAAGATATATATAAAAATCTTACAGCTTGGCAGCGTGTTCAAATGTCTCGTCATCCTAACAGACCTTACACTTTAGAATATATAACAAACTTAACCGATGGCACTTTTTTAGAATTATTTGGCGATAGAAATTTTAAAGATGATAAAGCCATGGTGGGTGGTTTAGGAAGAATAAATGGCCAATCATATATGATTATTGGGCAACAAAAAGGAATTAATACAAAAATGCGTCAATTGCGTAATTTTGGAATGGCCAATCCTGAAGGGTATCGAAAAGCATTACGATTAATGAAAATGGCAGAAAAATTTAATATTCCTGTTTTAACATTAATTGATACTCCTGGTGCCTACCCAGGCTTAGAAGCAGAAGAACGAGGACAAGGCGAAGCAATTGCTCGAAATATTTTTGAAATGGCCCGATTGAAAACGCCAATTATCTCAGTTATCATTGGTGAAGGTGCTTCAGGTGGAGCCTTAGGAATTGGAGTTGGAGATAAAGTATTTATGTTAGAAAACACATGGTACTCTGTTATTTCACCAGAATCTTGTTCATCTATTTTATGGAGAAGTTGGGAATTTAAAGAACAAGCAGCTGAAGCTTTAAAACTTACAGCTATTGACATGAAAAAGCAAAAATTAATTGACGATATTATACCAGAACCATTAGGTGGCGTGCATCGCGATAAAGAATGGATGTTTAAAACAGTTGAAAAGTACATTACTAAATCGTACCTAGAATTAAAAGACTTATCAACAAAAGATTTAGTAGCACAAAGAATGGAAAAATACAGCAAAATGGGAGAATTTTCAGACAAATAAGAACCAAAACACAATTTTTTCCGTCTTATCTTTTTTCACAGATAAGGCGGTTTTTTTTGACATATTAACAATGTAAAATAGTTATTAACAGTTTTTCATTAACAAGTTAAATTCAATTTTATTGCATTTTTTTTTACTTTCGCAATATGGAAAAAGCATATTCAATAAACCCCGTAAAAGTAGATAAATCAACTACTATTAATTTAGAAAAAGGAAAACTTCCACCACAGGCTCTAGACATCGAAGAAGCTGTTTTGGGAGCCATGTTAATAGATGTAAAAGCGCCAGGTGAAGTTATTGACTTATTGAATCCTGAAGTTTTTTATAAAGAAGCACACAAATATATTTATGAAGCAATAAACCAATTGTTCCATAGCACACCACCGCAACCAATTGATTTATTAACGGTTTCAGCACAATTAAAAAGAAACGGAAATTTAGAATTAGCTGGCAGCGATTTTTATTTAATTCAACTTACTCAAAAAATAGCCTCATCGGCGCATATCGTTTTTCATGCCCGAATTATCCTTCAAAAGTTTATTCAAAGAAGTTTAATAACCATTTCAAGTAAATTAATTGAAGATTGTTATGATGAAGGAATGGACGTTTTTGATTTGTTAGACACAGCAGAAACTAATTTATACGAAATTACACAAGGCAACCTTAAAAAGGGATATGAAACGGCACAAAGTCTTGTGAATCAAGCCAAACAACGTATAGAAGAGATTTCAAACAAGGAAGGGTTATCAGGTATTCCAACAGGATTTAAAAAACTAGATGATTTAACTTCTGGTTGGCAACCCTCAGATTTAATTATTATTGCGGCAAGGCCAGGAATGGGAAAAACGGCTTTCGTATTATCCATGGCCAGAAATATAGCGGTTTCAGGCAATGAACCCGTAGCATTATTTTCACTGGAAATGTCTTCTGTACAATTAATTACACGTTTAATATCAAGTGAAACCGGGCTGACATCAGAAAAACTTAGAAAAGGCGATTTGGAACCTCATGAATGGGAACAATTAAATGTAAAAGTCAAAGATTTAGAAAAAGCACCATTATATATTGACGATACGCCCTCATTGTCTATTTTCGATTTACGAGCTAAAGCACGTCGTTTGGTATCTCAACATGGAATTAAACTAATTGTAGTCGACTATTTACAATTGATGTCTGCAGGAACTTCTGGAAAAGGGGGTGGAAACAGAGAACAAGAAATTTCTATGATTTCGCGAAGTTTAAAAGCGTTGGCTAAAGAATTAAGCGTTCCTGTAATTGCACTTTCTCAGTTATCACGTGCTGTGGAAACACGTGGTTCAAGTAAAAGACCATTACTTTCTGATTTACGCGAATCTGGCGCAATTGAGCAAGATGCCGATATTGTATCGTTTATTTATCGTCCAGAATATTATAAAATTGACAATTGGGATGATGATGAGGCTGCCCCAACAACAAATCAGGCAGAATTTATTGTTGCAAAACATAGAAATGGTAGTCTGGATAACATCCGATTAAAATTCTTGGGGCAATTTGGAAAATTTGATAATTTAGACGAATTTGGCATGACATATAATGATTCAATGCCATCGAAAATGAATTTAGACGCACAGAATCCGTTTGGAACTCCAAATTTACCATCACCAAATGATGCTTTTGGAAACGATATGAACAACAATTTTAACGAAGATAGTGATGTGCCGTTCTAATCAATAATTTGTATTTTTACAAAAATATTTTTAAATGAACTATATAAATAAACTTATCTTTTTACTGATTTTAATTTGTTATACCAAATCAAATGCTGCTTCGGTCTTAATACCTATGGACAGCGATGGACAGCAAAATCATTTAAAAGCATACGGTATCACGTATTGGGCTTTGGCTAAAAATTATAAAGTAAATTGGTTGCTAAACTATCGTGGCGGTTCATTTTTGTTGCCCGACGGCGATGAAATAAAAAAAGAATGTCAGATAAGAGGTGTTTCATTTGAAGTCTTATCAGATGCTACAACAAGTTCTATTTTAGAAGAAATAAGTAGTCCTTCACAAAATATGGAATCGGTAGTTTTAGAAAAAGCACCTAAAATTGCAGTATATACTCCAAAAGGGAAACAACCTTGGGATGATGCAGTCACTATGGTTTTAACCTACGCCGAAATTCCATACACAGAAATTTATGACACAGAAGTACTTTCAGATCAACTGGTATTATATGAATGGTTGCATTTGCATCATGAAGATTTTACAGGACAATATGGTAAGTTTTTTGGAAATTACAGAAATACTCCTTGGTACATTCAACAAAAATCAGAAGCAGAAGCCTTAGCAAAAAAATTAGGATATGATAAAGTGTCTGAAGAAAAATTAGCCGTGGCAACTAAAATTAGAGATTATGTAATTGGTGGCGGTTTTATGTTTGCCATGTGTTCTGCAACGGATAGTTTTGATATTGCACTTTCTGCTCAAGGTACTGATATTTGCGAACCGATGTTTGATGGTGATGCTAGCGAACCTAATTATCAAGCCAAAATTGATTACAATAACACCTTTGCTTTTAAAGATTTTATTTTAGAAAAACTACCTATGAAATACGAGTTTTCTGATATTGATACCACAGAAGAACATGGAAAAGGTAGTTTTTCAATGGAAGTTGATTATTTTACCTTAATGGATTTTTCAGCAAAATGGGATCCAATTCCCACAATGTTATGCCAAAATCATACTCAAATTGTTAAAGGGTTTATGGGACAAACAACTGCGTTTGTTTCTGAAAAAATAAAATCAAATGTATTGATAATGGGAGAATGTAAAATCAATGGCGAAGCGAGATATATTCATGGGACTAAAGGCAAGGGAATGTTTACATATTATGGTGGACATGATCCAGAAGATTATCAGCATCGTGTTGGTGATGCACCTACGGTTTTAGATTTACATCCAAATTCTCCAGGATATCGACTTATTTTAAATAATGTACTTTTTCCTGCCGCACGAAAAAAGAAACTTAAAACCTAAAAAAACATCCCTAATTCGTTTGAATTAGGGATGTTTTTTTTATGAAAATTTGGCAATTACATTCCACCTAATTCTTGTTGTAATTCTTCTTGAGTTACTTTTTTGTATCCTTCTGGAATTTTAAAACAGGATGCCGAAGGTGCTTTGTCTACTGCTGTAGCTACTAAAAGAACTTTACCGTTAGCGCTATTTACTTCAACCTCTAATGGGAAACCTGAAAGTTTTAGCTTGTCTGTAGGCAAAGATTGCACAGCAATAGCTTCTGTAATAAAAAATGTATTCACTACACCACTTGTCATTTTAACTAAAGCTTTATAACATTTATATCCTAAAATTTCTTTAGTTTCTTTTTTGTCATAAGTAACAGACTCTGCATCTTTTAAAGTCGCAACATCTGTATTGCCAAAACCTTCAGATGATCCTGTAACTTCGTATTTTTTTCCCATCATATCCATTAACATTCTGGCCTCTTTAGGGTTGTTTTTATCAATAGAAATGGTCTTAACAGAAATCATACCACCCATCATATCCATTTGAGTAGCTGAAGATTTTTCATCAAATGAAATTTTAATTGTGTTTGTCCCCATTGCAGCCATTTCTTCATTGTCTGGCATGGACATTTCATACGTTACAGCACCTGTTTTTGTTTGTGCATAAATTTGTGTAGACACAATTGCAAAAGCTACAAATGCTAATTTTTTAAAGTTTTTCATGTGTTTGGGTTTAAGTTAAAGAATAAAATATTATTTTAATAAAAAGTAACAATTTAAGGTCACTTTTTTAGAAACTTTTTTAGAAACGATACTTGGAATTTCTATTGCAAAATCAGAAACATTTATGTTAAAATCTGTTATTATTTCTATGTCTGATCCTATCTTTTTAATTTTTGCAACAGACGAAATGTCTTTGCTTTTTCCATGAATTTCTAATTTACCTTTAATAGTAAAATCTTTAGAAACAGAGGATATTTTGGC
>JBIPOM010000029.1:0-18709 GCA_044379175.1 Flavobacterium sp.
AGCGTTTACAATGAAAATAATGAGTCAATGAGACAATGTGTCAATGAGACAATGAGACAATTTGAAGATTTGAAGATTTGTATTGGTTTCAATCGTTTTTCGTTGGTGGTTGTTCGTTGGTGGTTGTTCGTTTTTCGTTTTTCGTTGGGTGTTGTTCGTTTTTCGTTGGGTGTTGGTCGTTACGCTACTTTGTTATTATCATTAAACTAAGAACAAATAAATAGTCATGCTAGGAATTGTCCCCTTAAGGGGACTTTAGGGGTGTAAAAACGCCATGTAAACTCCCATTCACACAGTAATCAATGACAAAGAAATTGATGTTTTACTGGGAAAGACATTCGTTATATAGACTATTAATTTGTTGTGGTTTCAGTTCAACTTTCCTACACCCCTGAAGTCCCCTCGAGGGGACAATCGGCATAAACACTATTTGTTTTTAATAATTTCAAAGACGCTACTTTGTTATTATAATTAAACTAAGAACAAATAAATAGTCACGCTAGGTTTTGTCCCCTTGAGGGGACTTTAGGGGTGTAAAAACAACATGTAAACTCCCATTCACACAGTAATCAATGACAAAGAAATTGATGTTTTACTGGGAAAGACATTCGTTATATAGACTATTAATTTGTTGTGGTTTCAGTTCAACTTTCCTACACCCCTGAAGTCCCCTCAAGGGGACAATCGGTATAAACACTATTTGTTTTTAATAATTTCAAAGACGCTACTTTGTTATTTATAATTAAACTAAGAACAAATAAATAGTAACGCTAGGTATTGTCCCCTTGAGGGGACTTTAGGGGTGTAAAAATCTCCAACTGAAAATCAAATCACACAAAAAATTAATTGTAAAACTGTCCTTTTAAGGGGACTTTGGGGTGTAAAGAATTTTATCTGCTTTTATTTAACAACTCTTTCACCACTTGCTCTAATGACAACCCAACCGAAAACATGTTTTGCTTTACATCTAAATCTGTAAATCTCAAAAAAACAACTCCATGTTGCTCTAAATCACCCTGTCGCTTGACATCATATTCATATTTATATAAATGACTATCTCCATCAATTTCAATAGCTAACATTAATTCATGACAGTAAAAATCTACGATATATTCTAACATTGGTACTTGTCTATGGAATTGAACGCCCAATGCTTTATTTTTTATATTTTTCCAAAGTAACACTTCACTTAATGTACTATTATTTCGAAGTTCTCTCGCGTATGCTTTTAGTTTTGGATTGTAGGGTATAATTTTATTTTTCATTTTTAAAAAGTAGTTATACAAATATATTATAATTATTCAAGAAATTTTCCTACACCCCTGAAGTCCCCTCGAGGGGACAATCGGTATAAACACTATTTGTTTTTAATAATTTCAAAGACGCTACTTTGTTATTATAATTAAACTAAGAACAAATAAATAGTCACGCTAGGAATTTTTAGGGGTGTAAAAACACCATGATAACTTTTATTTACACAACTATATCAATTAAAAATTCTATATTGTTACTTTCGAATTGCTTCATCTCAAAATCCTAAGAGAAAATATAAAAAAACTCAGAAGAGTTGGTCCAGTCCCTTGAGGTTTAGCAAAAAAGCGCAAGGCTTTTGAGAAAAAACTTTGCGCTTTTTTAATAAAAGGCACAAAAAAACCGAGGATTTCTCCTCGGTTCTTTCAACACCTAACGAATTAGTTAGCTTTTCTAAAGCGCAACTCATTTGACATTTTACTGAGTTTTTTACCCGGTCTGAAACGAATCCTACCTTTTACTATGTCAGTAGCGGTGACTTCTTCTAAAGTGTCTTTCCCTGCTGATTTTAGGGTTACGTTAAAGCTTCCTAAACGGCCTACTCGCACAATTTTACCTTGCTCTAACTGACGTAAAATATTACGCTCTAAGGAGAATAAAACGGCTATACAGTCGCTTTCAGTTAAGGTAGTCTCATAAGCAATTTGCTCTGCTAAAAACTCAAAATCTACTTCACCATCCGCGATGGCAGTTGCGTAGAACTTTTCAGGGGCTGCCAAGTCCTGAGGATTTTTTTTTGGCAATACACGATACTTAATCATGGTCTTACATTTTTAATTGTTGTTAAAAAATTTTAAAAATTACAAACGAAATGGCTTAACCGGTGCGCCTTTCTATTTATAACTTTCTTATTATACTTTTAAAACAAAAAAACTTTCCTTTTGTTAAGGAAAAAAAGTTGGATTATAGGTAAAAACAACAAGTTGTTTTTGTTATATATCTGATTTTAAATCATTTAACACTTATAATATTTAACAAATAATTAACATTTTACCTTTGTTTTTCCTTGATTCCAAAAAAGAAAAAACGCTATAAAAAGGTACAATTTCGACAACGTAAAGCACAAAAAAATCCGCACAAGGCGGATGGAATATATTTTAATTGATTTGGAAGTATTACTGAAGCTTAATAGGTTTAGCTGGAATACCCACTGCGGTACAACAATCTGGAATATCATCCAAAACTACCGCTCCCGCTCCTATTGTTGACCACAAACCTATACAAACAGACTGTATAATAGTAGCATTAATCCCTACATGAGCACCTTCTTTAATTTCAACACCTCCTGCCAGAGAAGCGTTTGGTGAAACATGCACATAATCATGTAACATACAATCGTGTTCTACAACAGCAGCAGTATTAATGATACAGTTATTACCAATGCTGACCGCTGCGTTTACAACTGCATTCGGCATAATAACTGTACCATTACCAATGGATGCGCTTGGAGAAACTATCGCACTGGGATGCACTAAGGGAGGCGCTAAATTCAATTTAAACTTGTCATGAATCGCTTTCCTTACTTTATTGTCGCCAATGCTTATGATGATGGGGTTCGTATTTAAAAGTTCCAAATTGTAAACTGAGTATACTTTTCTACCCATAAAATTTTCCACTTTGGTATTATCATCAAATATAAAGCCCACTTCAAAACCATTACGCTCAATGATATCAATAATGACTTTAGCATGGCCGCTAGCGCCGAATAGATTAATCTTTCTCATTTAACTTCCTTCAAATTTTGTAGTTGTTGCTTGTCCTTGTTGATTGATACCCTCAGAAAAAAACACTTTTTTAATTGTTAAAAATATAATTTTTAAATCAAATAAGAAACTTTGGTTCTCTATATAGTCAACATCTAATTTAAACTTATCTTCCCAAGAGATTGTATTTCTACCATTTATCTGTGCCCAACCTGTTATCCCTGGCTTTACATGATGTCTTCTTTTTTGGGTTTCATTGTATAACGATAAATATTCCACCAACAAAGGCCTAGGGCCAATTATACTCATATCCCCTTTCAAAACATTAATTAATTGCGGAATTTCATCTAAAGAGGTTTTACGCACAAAAGAACCAATAGCCGTTAAACGCTCCGCATCCGACAATAAATTACCCACGGCATCTTTTTTATCGTTCATGGTTTTGAACTTGACAATTCGGAACAATTTTTCGTTTTTACCTGGGCGGGTTTGAAAGAAAAAGGGTTTGCCGTTGTTGGCAAAAAATAAGCCAATCGTTACTACTATAAAAATAGGAATTAAAAGGAATAAACCAGCCAAGGCTGCTAAAAAATCTAAAAAGCGTTTGAAATATTTTTTATACATCATTTCAATTTTTTTACATCCTCTTTTATGACATTTTCTACCTCTTCTACTAACGTTTTTTTATCAGGAAGTATGGTAACATATTTTGAAGCAAATACTTTATTTTGAAATCCATCTAATATATATTCTGCTGTAATTTCATCTTTTTCAGCACATAGAATGATACCAATGGGCGGATTATCATCTGATTCATTTATTTCAGTTTTATAATAATTAAGGTATGTGTTTAACTGACCACCATCCGAAATATTAAGTTTTGTTGTTTTCAGTTCGATAAGAATGTAGCTTTTTAATATCTTGTTGTAAAATACCATATCTACATAATAATGTGTGTTATTAATAGTAATTCTTTGTTGTGATCCAACAAACATGAACCCTCTACCTAATTCTAATAAAAAATCTTCTATATGCCGAATGAGTTTAGCTTCAAACTCTTTTTCCAGCAAGGGTTTATTTTCTGGAATTCCAAGGAATTCAAAAACATAAGGATCTTTTATCAAATCTTCTGGCTGGCTGAGTTCTTGTCCTTTTTGAGCTAATTGCAGCACTTTTTCTTTATTGTTCTTTCCTTGAGAAAGTAAAAGTCGTTCATACAACGAACTGTTAATTTGCCTTTTTAATTCACGAACAGACCAGAAAGAATTTACACTTTCCTTTTCATAAAAACTTCGCTTATCTTTATCTTCTATGATTAACAACTCACAAATATGCGTCCATGACAAATGTCTAGTCAGTGACTGGACGTCTGGATAGGTGCTATAAAATTTTCGCATATTAAACAAGTTAGCTCTAGAAAACCCTTTACCTATTTCTTTGGTTAATATTTTGGATAACCTCAATATAATTTGCCTTGAAGTGGTGCTGTCTATCAAGATAGTTTATTATTCTTAACTTTAATACAAAAAACCAAAAAGCCATAAGGGTATTTTATTTTGGTAGCCATATTCTATTCCATCTGCAACAATGAAAGAATTTTCTATCCCTACAATTTGTTTGTTTGTCTTGTCTTTTCCTCCAATTTCAAAAGCGTATACATTATTGACTAAAAAGTCAGTTTTTTCATGATAACTCAACTTATTTTTATACCCCACCTGATTAGCAAAAAAAGTTTCTCGTGCATTCCCAATATTGGCATTTGATGGAGAAAGCACAAACATTAAATTCGTGTTTTCTAAATAAATCTTAGCTGGTTTTTGCAGTTTTACACTTCCTTTAGCTTCTTTTTGCAAATTTGTAGTCAAACCTACTTCTTCTAAATAATGTAAATAGGTCATTAAAGTAGCTCTATGAACGTTCATTTTTTGACTTAAATTAGTCACATTGGGTGTAAAAGGAACTGACTCTGAAATTATAGCTAATAATTGTTTGATTTTTGAAACTAATCCAATATCAACCCCTCGCAACAAAGGAAGTTCTATTTCTAACATCATATTAATGACTTCCTCTAAGCGTTGTTCGTATAAATCTTTATCTTCTTTGTAAAATGGATAATATCCCTGCTTTAAATAAGATTCAAAATAGCGAAATGGTTTTATTTTGCTGTTGATTAAATTAGCAATTTTTATATGATTCGTTAGTATATCTTCTAAAGTAAATGTATCAAATTTTTGACTTGTTTCCATTTCAAGATATTCTCTAAAGGAAAGTCCTTGCATGTGATAAACAATGGCTCTACGACTTAAATCAGCACGAGAATTTAATATTTCTAATAAAGAGGAACCGGTAAACACTACTTTTAACTCCGCATGATCGTCATAAATATTTTTTAACTCTTGTGCCCAATTATAATATTTATGCACCTCATCTAAAAACAAATATTTACCTCCATTTAAAACAAATTCATCTGCCAAACCTATTAGTGTTTTACCTCTAAAACTAAAAGAATCTAAACTTACATAGAGCGACTCATGCCAATTATTACTGTAATTTAGCTTCATATATTGCAAAAGAAGTGTTGTTTTTCCAACGCCTCTCGCTCCTTTAATTCCAATTAATCTAGCATTCCAATTGATATCATGCATAAAACTTCTAACGAAATTGGTATCTGTTCGTTGTATTTTTTCAATATATTTTCTAAATAAATTCTCCATAATGCTTAATATATTGTACAAATGTATTTAAATTTTGTACAATACAATATACTTTTTTAACTATTTAAAACTATTGGTTCTATTTTATGTAGGTTAAACAAGCTTTCTTCCAAAGAGGTTTTACGCACAAAAGAACCGATAGCCGTTAATCGCTCCGCATCCGACAATAAATTACCAGCGGCATCTTTTTTATCGTTCATGGTTTTGAACTTTACAATTCGAAACATTTTTTCGTTTTTCCCAGGTCGGGTTTGAAAGAAAAAAGGTTTCCCTTGATTGGCGAAAAATAATCCAATAGTAACTACTAGAAATATAGGGCTAAGTAACAAAAAAGCAATGAGTGCAAATAAAAAATCGAAGAGTCGTTTGAAATATTTTTTGTACATCACTAATCAAATGTTATTTTAAAAAAAGACCTATAAATTTAATGCTTTTAAATTCTTGTAGGTATCAATTGTTTTTTTCCAAAGTTCTTTTTGTTCAAATTTGGACAAAATTATATCACGAGAAACTAGAGACATTTCTTCAATAGAATGTTTGTTTTTTAAACAGAATAACATTTTTTCAAATAGTACCAATTTATTTTTTGATGGAATCAAATAACCATTTACATTGTTCAGGATTATTTCATTACAGCCTATTATATCAGATGAAATTGCTGGAACCCCCATAGCAGCTGCCTCCATTAACGAAATACCAAAACCTTCGCGGTAAGATGGAAATACAAATAAATTCATTAATTTATAAAAAGGTCTTATATCATTTTGAAAACCAGCATGTATTATGCTTTTATTATTTTGTATTTCTTTTTTCACTTCTGGCAATAAAGGATCTAATTCGTCTTCAAAATTTCCTACTAATAGTAATTTAGAATTTGGGAATAATTTATTTATATCTTTAAAAGCTAATATTAACTCGTTTATCCCTTTATCTCTTACAAGTCTACCTACAAATCCAAATACAAAATCATCTGATTTAATATGATATTCTTTTTTAATTGTAATTTCATTAACTATTTCCGGATTAAAAAAACCCTCATTAATCCCATTCACACTACCATTCCAAATTACCGTTATTTCTTTTTTAGTAATGGTATCCTTTAACATAGTATCTTTTACCCCATTACTTACTGCATAAATATGAGTTGCAAATTTACATGAAATCCTTTCCATATAAATCAGTAGATATTTTTTAATTCCATTTGCACCCTGATAACGTAGGCCATGAACAAAATAAATGCGAATAGGAACCCTGGTGAACCATGAAGCAGTCATAGAAATAAAACTCGCTTTTGGAGTATTACCATGAACAATATCTGGACGATTTTTAAAAAAATAAAAAATAAATTTCATCAAACTAATACAATCATTTACCAATGAAATTTCTCTTTTCATTTTAATACCATAACCATTAACTTGATATTTATTTGCAATTTTAAAAAGTTCTTCTTCAGGTGAAGAAATTAAGGTAATATCAAATTCGTTTTTAAGAAAAGAAAGTTGTCCTTTAAAAAAAATCAAAGACAATGGGATTGTGGTAATAATAAAAAACTTTTTTTTATTCATCTACACCGGGTATTTTTGTGCTTTTAATTAGGTCAATTGCTTCATTAAAGTAAAAAATGCTCTCAGAGGTAATTATTATATTTCCTCGATTCTTTTGAAGTATATCAATTTTACCAACTAAACTTAATAACTGTACAACTAAAGATTTTAAAAATGTTTTAAAAATTTTAAAATTAAAGAAAGTATCATTATATTTTCTAATCATAACCCTTTCATTTCTATATGCTCTGATTAATTTTACTTTTGAAACATTACCTTCTTCTCTATAAATATATAGGGGTTCTGCTATAGATAATATTTTTAAATCATTTTTTTTTGATGTTCGCAACCATAAATCTAAATCTTGAGCTATACTCAAAGATTCATCGTATTTGTTTCTTTGGTACCAAGATTTTTTAGCTAATAAAGCAGCGTGGGTTATACCGACTTTTCTTGATATTAAATCTCTAAAATTTACGGATTCAAAATTTGAGCCACGTATTCCTAAGATCTTTAAATTATTCTTAACAGAATAAACACCTGTTGTTACAATATCTACATCATTATTAGTAAGTAATTCTAATTGTTTTTCAATTCTATTTGGCATCATTAAATCATCGGCATCCATTCTTAGAATATAATCATAAGTTGCCAACAAGGTAACTTCATTTAATCTTGCCGCTAATTTTTTGTTTTTCCCATCAGAGTAAACACGAACTCTTGGATCGCTAATCAATTTTGCAATTGCTAAAGATTTATCTGTAGAACCATCATCAATTAAAATTAATTCCCAATTTTTATATGTTTGAGCAAATACAGACCTAACAGCATCTAAAAGATACTTTTCTGCATTAAAAAACGGTATAGCTATTGTTACCATAAAGAAGGATTTAATTCATAAGGTGTTAAATTTGACATTTTATCTAAATAGACATAATAGAAAAACAAATATGCAATGAAAACTATAGTTTTTGATAAACCAGTTTTAAATGTTTTAGAATCGTTAAAAAGTATTGGCCAAATTAATGGAAATGCTACACTAAAATAAATAGAGAATCTTGCTAAATTAATATCCTTACCTGTAAGTACAACAACTATATATATTATGGTATGAATATTAGCTAAGAATAAAAGTTTGTCATATGTGTTAAGGTTTATGATTCTTATTTCTTTTCTAAAATAAATCAAAACTATATTATTGATTATAAAAAACAAAGTTAAAAGTTCACCGCCAGTAGCGCCACGATCTATATATTCGGAATATCGCTCAATAGAATTTTCATCTGCTAATGACAATATTTCTGCTAAAAAATTAATAGGTAAAAAAGAAACTACTAGTAACAAAAAAACATTCAGCAACGAAAATCGAATGTTTATTAAATAATAAAATGGTAACATTATTATCGCTGTTTTATGAAATAAAGTACTGAGAAAAACAAATAATAAAAATAATTTTATTTTTTTATCCAATGCGTATAAAATTGCCAAAGCAACAAAAGCAGCAGCCATTCCTTGGCGAGCTCCATTAAATGAAAACAAATAAATAGCAGATGTTATAAATATAAATATAGAAACACTTAAATCTAAGGATTTTATCCTAAAAACCAAAACATATAAATATACAATAAATAAAGAAATACCTGCAAAAAAAATCCAATATTGATCTGTTATTTTCAATAATACGTAGTTTAAAAACAAAAAACCAATTTCAATATTTCCTATTAATTTGAAACCATCTTGAAACTTATATGTTAAATCATTAAACAAATAAACATAATTACCTGAATCTGTACCAACACCAACTTTTCTAATAGCTGCAAAAAAAACTAATGTAAAGATGATTGAAATTATTGGTAAAGACATTTTTTTATTATTTACCTTTTTTGAAATAGTTAAAGATAAAATGACAATAATAAATAATAAAATAAAATAGGGAATCATTTAATTATGTTTTTAAAAATAGTTTGCATCACTTCATTATGTGATTCACAACGAATAATATTATGAGAGGTTCTCAATTTAGATTTTGGGTAGAATAACTTAACTAAACCATTGTTTGTCAACCTATTTAAATGAATCAAGACTCTATTGTAACCAAAATAAAAAGGAAAATATAAGCCTTGTTTTTGTTTGCAGAATTTCAACCATTCCGTTTCTAAAAACTGATCATCTTCAATTTTTGAGGACATTTGATTGACTGTTTCCAGTAATTTTAATCCCGCAGATTCTTCCATTTTTTGAATTCCATTCTTTGTAGCTTCTATTGGAACTAGTTTAACTTGAGGTGCTTCAACTTGGTTATTCCAAATTAGTTCAACAAGCAAACCTTGATTCCAAGAAACATCATTTTCTCGAAATCCAAAAACAGAATTTCCTTGGCCATAGATTATTTTTTTATCCTTGTAATTATCAATTGTTCCGATGCAATGAGAATGCTGACATGTAACTAAATCAGCTCCTTTGTCAACAAATTTTCTGCATTTCTTTTTCAATTGTGGACTAGGGTAAGGATAATACTCAACTCCTCCATGATAAATTACAATTAAGTAATCAACTTTTGCTTTAGTTTGCTCAATCAAATCTAAATCTTCGTAAGGATCAAAAAAATTTGCGCCAAATTCGGTTTCTGTGGCTGTATTGAATTCTTGTTCTGCAAAGGCAATTACCCCGATTATTAATCCATTAATTTCAGTAATAAATGGTTCCTTTGCTTTTGACAAATTAGCAGCAGCCCCAGTGGTTTCTATTCCTGCTTTTCGACAAGTTTCTATTGTTGAAGCTACACCTTCTTCTCCGCAGTCTTTGATATGATTATTAGCTAAACTTAGTAATTTAAAATTGGCATTTTTTAAAACTTCAATACACTTAGTTGCAGCTGCTAAGACAGGTCCTGCTTTCTGAATAGCCTTTGGAGAATCAGATAAAACAAACTCAAGATTTCCAATTACATAATCTTCTTGTTTTACATCAACCAAAACATCATTAAATAATTCAATTTCATTTCCAGATTCAAAAAGAGATAGCGTATCATTTGTTGGACAGATATCACCAAAAAGCATCATTTTTATTATTGGCTTCATAGCTTTACTCATTTACTATCTTTCTATACATATCCTCAATCTTCATTACATTGGTTTGAATATCAAAACCTTTAGAAATAATTTTAGCTTTAACTTCTGCTAAATCTACACTTTTAAAGTTAATATTTTTAATAGCCTCAACCCAATTGTTCGCTTCAAAATCTGCAATAAAGGTCACCAATCCAAGTTCCATATCCACTGATATAGGAAAACCTGTATATAAAATACTTGGCAATCCAGCGGCTTGTGCTTCCACAGCAACCATTCCGAAACCTTCTTTTAATGCTGGCCCTAAAAAAACGTCGAAACTTCTAAAGATTAAAGGAACATCTGAACGCACTCCGATATAATGGATTTTATCGCTTAATCCATACAATTTTGCTTTTTCGTTAAATGAATTAAAGTACAATTTATCATCAACTCGCCCAGCAATTACTAAAATAAAATCGTCATTTATGGATTGATATTTATTCAATACATCTAATAGAAAGTCAATGTTTTTATGTGCAACAATCCTTCCTACATTTCCGAACACTATCGTATTTGAAGAAACTCCCCAAGATTTTCGCATTTCTTCAACCTTAAAATGTAAAATTGACACATATGCTTCTACATCAATTGCATTATTTATGACAGCAGATTTCGAAGGAGTTAATAATCGATTATAAAACAAGCTTCTATTTGCTTCTGGTGAACAGCCCCAAAAATTATCAGCATATTTTGAAATTAATCTTTTTTGATAGTGAAGTTCCACATTAGATGCAATTCTACTTTTTAAACTACCTCTAAATTTTAAATCAGCATGTGAATGAGCAATTACATGTTTAACACCAGCTTGTTTTGCTGCTTTAGCAATTACACCACATTTAGCATTCATGTGAATATGAACAATGTCAGGTACTCCAATTTCAATAATTAATTTTTTAAAAGCCTCGGTATATTTTTTTACACCTAAATCCCATTGTGTTGGTATGTAATTAAGTGAGGAATTGGTCATTAAAATTTCTTGGTCAAAATCACCTTTTGGAATACCATCAGATTGTTTATAATTTATCAAAAAATCAAAATGAAAATCACCTGAAATTTGTCGAAATACATCCATAAGCATTACCTCTGCACCACCCCTATTCATCGTCCCAACTACTTGCAATACTTTAATTTTCATAAATTATGAATTAGGGATGTTAAAATAAGTACCTAGAATCTCATCATATTCTGGTGGATTAAAATCTGGTAAACCACTTTTTGGATAAAAGGTGAGTTCTCCAAAAATTACTTTTCCGTTCACTTCATAAAAATCGACACGAACAAACGGAAATTCAAACGCTAAATTCTCTGCAATTTCAATCATTTGATTCAAACAGATAGGTGCATCTATCGAAATATCCGGACGTGGCTTTAAGTCCTTCCCGAATGGTAAAATTTGCCAATTTAAATCATAAAAGTTCTGCGCGTGATGGAATGTATCTCTGCCTTTATTTGCTTGAACAAACTTAGCTTTACCATTGAAGCAGAAAAATTTATAATCCATTAATAAACCACTTTTATCAGTCATAAATTCTTCAACTATCAAGCGAGGTTTCATGTTTTTATAAGGCCATTCCCGCCCTGGCCAAAAAATGTTATTGTGCAGCCAAATATTCATTATTTTTCTCCACCAAAACCAATTGACTTTCTTTTTGTCGGTACAAATCAAATTCCATCCACTACCATGAGTTGCTTTGATTACAAATTTTTCAGGTAAATTATTGATGTTTAACTCTTCAATTCGCTCTGCTACGAGAATAACTTTACTAAGGATTGATTCATACCCCTTGTTTATTAAATATTCTCTTACTAAAAATTTATCTGCACCAATAGTTTGAAGTGGATTTTGATAGTTTAATTTAAGCCATTGCAATTTTTCACTAAAGCTTGTTGGATTTTCCAAGTTGGGAATTTTTCCACAATAATCTTGATAAAGTTTTAGTATAGCATCTTTATCTGAAAGCTTAGCCAAACTAATTTTTCCTTTTCGTTGCTGGTTTTTACTCCACAAATACAACAAAAAAGGATTAGTGTTTTTTAATCTTACGAGTTGTTCTCTCATGAGTTTCGTTTAAATAGTCTATAGATATACCTCATCAACTCCCAAAACTTCAACTTTAGCTTAGATGTAAAATCACCTTTTAAGCCTAACAAGAAAAACTTTGCCTGAGGTCTAACAGCATTAGAATGTTTTAAAAAATGAAGATGTTCTTCATGTAAACGTTCTTTAATGATAGTAAGAGCTTCCGATTTATAAGCATGATGAATATTGTCATACATCCCGTGAAAAAAATTCAACTGCTGTGTGTAGAAATGCTCTTTGTAAGTTTCAAAAAGTTGCTCTTCTTTTAAATACTTTTCAACAACATCCATCACATATGCCAAATGAAATAACTTCTTATCTTTTTTAGCAGTTGTTGCTTCATTTTGTTGACGATAATAGGCTAACCGCTCTGGCAAAACTTCAATTTTCGACAACTTAGTAATCAAATGCCAATGCACTGGAATATCTTGTCGCGTATATCCATTTGGGAAATGAATTCCTAATGATTTAGCTGTTTCTGTCCGCAATAATTTCACCCATGTAAATGATGGTCGCTGTAATAGAGCAATTTTATTAGATGTGTCAAAATTCAATAAATCAGAAGGAATTGCTTTCAATTTTGGTATTTGATTCGCTTGATAAAAAGTAACATAATCCCAAAGAACTAAATCTGCTTGGGTTTTATCAGCCAAACTAACTGCTTTTTCAAATAGTGTTAGATCATAAAAATCGTCCCCATCTAAAAAAGTAACATATTCGCCCTTAGCTAATTCCAAAGATAAATTTCGAGCAACCGCTAAACCTTCATTTACTTCTTTTTCAACGATTTGAATGCGATTGTCTTTCGAAGCAAATTCCTTAAGTATTGAAACAGTGTTATCCTTTGAGCCATCATCGATACAAATTACCTCAAAATCTTGAAAAGTTTGATTCAAGATACTTTCCATGCTTTCACGAATGAAATTTTGGACGTTGTAGGTAGCTATGGTTATGGAAAGTTTCATTTTTAATTAACTGATGTAATACTTCTTAACCACGTACGGATTTTTAATTTTCTCAAAAAATTAAGTGAAAAAATAAAAACTTCATAAGGAAATAGCATAAATAACCACTTAACAAATGGCTCGAGTGTTGAAGATCTTTTTTTAAATACTAGTCCTTTCCATGGTGTCTCATTTAGAATAGAATTATATGTATATTTTAAAGGATGGAAATTACCTTTTACCCATGGTCTATCTGTTAAAAATGGAACAAAATGAACAAATACTGGTTGGTTTTTAGCTTCACTAATTTCGCTTTCACTATAATCATAAGCATTAAGCTGATGATAATGAATAATTTGTTTCTTTGACATAACAAAAAAAGGAGTTAGAACATTAAACTTTGGATGAAGTATCATTTTTTTTTGACATACACCATTAATTATTCCTTGATCATGATACCTAACTGCGCCATTATAGCTATTTATAAAAGCAATCATTTTTGATTCAATTTTATCTTGTCTCCATTTTTCTATATTAATTAAAAGCATTCCTGCATTAAAATAGGAATCGTTTTCTTTTAATCCAATAGATAATTTATTATGTTCAGGAATTACATCTAATACTCCTGCTATATGATAATCTTCAATATTTGTATCCCATAATTCTTTAAGATCAGAACAAACTATACTGTCACAATCCATGTAAATTATTTTATTTAGTCTTTCTGATAAAAGCGTAGTTAAAAATACTCTGTAATATGTCGAAAGTGATTTAACTTTTGTTTTTATAGTGGCTTGTATTTTACTATCAATTTCTTCAGTATTAATATATTCTATTTTCGAGTTAAAATTATTAACTATCGTTTCAATTCTTAACTTATTTAACGAAGAAATATTGGCATCCAAAATATAAAAATTTATTTCATTGAATGTTTTGTTATTTTTTAATATTGAATAAATTGACACTCCCAATAATGGAGCGTAATTATCATCAGCACACATTACTAAATTCATACTATTTTTTTATTAAACATTTAAAATAAATAATTCTAGATTTTATATATTTAAAAAAATGCTCTTTAATATGAACATTATTTTTATACTCTTTGTAAAAGTGACTATACAACTTCGTATTCTTTTTTACAAAACTCCACCATACATTAGACTGTATCGAATATTTAGAATTCCAAGGCTTTGTTGCTGTAAAATGATACACAATGGGTTCTTCATTTATTAATTTCTTTTCAAACAAACCCCATGTGAATGCTAAAGGTTCTCTTAATGGGAATGTCATATTATATTTAGGAGGTAAGTAATATATTTTATTTTTACACGTATAATTTATTATATCTTGATCATGAAATTCCCATTTATTTTTGGATAATTCTACCCACTGTTTCCAAATCATAGTTTCTCTAATCACTTTTAGGTTCATTACAAGAAATCCTCCATTAATATAACTAGTTCTCATATCGGAAAAATTATCTCTCCAATATTCAAATTGATTTAATAATTTATCAAAAACTTGATATATATATAGATTTTTTACACCGGCAATAATATTGTCTTTTATATCTATTTCAAAAACATCTTTTAAATCTCCATTAAAAAGAACATCTATATCTGCATAAATTATTTTATCTTCATTAGGAATTAATTCATGTATCATTAATCTGTAATAAGAGGCAAGTGAAATACCTCTATGGATGTAGGCTCCCTCAAAGTGCATAGAAGCATTAATAAATTCTAACTTATGATTTTTACTTATAAATAATCTTTCAATCATTTCTAAATTGCTTTTTTCGACATCCGAACTAATGACACAATAAACCTTGTAAAGGGTGCTTTGATTTGCATGAATTATTAATGACTTTATAGCAACTATTGCAGGAATTGAAAAATTATTATCAAAAGCAAAAATTATTGGAATATATTTATTTCTCATTATTAAGAATTTTCTTGATTCCTTTTATTAAAAATCTTGGCTCTAAGGATATCGCATGGATAATGTAAAAAATTGCTTTTATTTTATTCTTTTTTAAGTGCAAAAAAAATAAGTTTAATCTATTATCAACAAGCACTTTCTTATAAATTAAATCTGAAACTGTATATCTACTTTTAATATATTTAAGTTGATTATAATTTTTTATTTTAACCATTATTTCATCATCTTGGATCCTAGAGATTGATATACTCCCAGCATGCAGTCTGTAATTTGACATACAATCACTCATACCTCTAACTTTTCCATTTTTTGCGCATTCCAAGAAAAGTATTTGGTCACCACTATTAACATTTTTATGATTTAAAAAATTATAATCTTTAAAATTTTTAAAAACTATAGAAGCTGTCTGAAATAATCGAATTTCAAAAATTTCATCTATAGAATATTCTCTATCCTCAATATTCTTTAGTTGAAAAAAATAATTTTCTACAGAATTTAAAACTTTAGAATGGTGAAAACACATACTATAATCCTGATTAGTCTCTAAAAAATCAACCTGCTTTTGTAATTTTAAAGGATCAGTCCAGTAATCATCTCCTTCACAAACGGCGATATATTTTCCTTTACATTGATCTGCAGCGAAACTTCCATTTGCATTCATGCCAATGTTTTTTTCGTGTCTAAAATACTTAATTAGTTGTCCTTTGGGATGAGTAGCAATAATATTTCTTACAATAGCCTCTGTATTATCAGGAGAACAATCATCAGCTATAATTAAATCGTACTCAAAATTAGTTTCCTGCATCAAAACACCTTCAATGGCTTGTTTTATATAGGCTTCATGCTTGTAGGTAATCATATCGACAGAAACAAGTGGCTTATTTCCCATACTAATATTCTATTTTTTTGGCTGGATTACCAAAGACCGTTGTGTTTTCTTTTACATTCCTCATAACTAAACTTCCTGCTCCAACTATAGCTTTTTTTGAAATATGCAAACGGTCTAAAATTGTGGCTCTAACATTTACAGTTACCTCCTCTTCTACAACCGTAAACCCTCCAAAAAAACAATGGGCGCCAATGTTTACATATTTACCAATTATAACATCGTGACCAAAATTTGTAAAAGGATGAATAGTTACAAAATCACTTATTATTATATCATTACTTAAAATAACATACTCACAAATTATACAACCGATTCCAAGGGTAACGTTCTGATTAAAAATAACTGATTTATCAATCAAGTTTATAAACGTTCCTCCTTTTGCAAGAATAATTTCGGCATAATATCTTTTCCATTTAGTTGAACCTAAGGCGCAAATAAAAACATCTGATTCTGAAATCTCATAATCTTCAACACCTCCCAATATTGGAGGATAGTTTTCAAATCCTTCTAGTGCATCCGTTTTATCATCTAAAAAACCTTTTATGGTATATTCCTCATTATAACCAATAGCTCTTTTAGCCAATGAATATATTTCACGGCCAAATCCTCTGGCTCCAATAATAATAAGTTGCTTCATTATACCTTTATTAAATTACATGATGCCCATGAATAGCCCACACCAAAACCTGATAAAAGTATGTTTTTACAATTTTGTACTCGGTTTTCCTTTATTGCTTCATACAATGCAATAGGAATAGTAGATGAAACAGTATTGCCACAATTCTCCATAGCTAAATAAAACTTATCTTCGGGAATGCCAATTTTTTTTCTTAAATGATTTAGCATATATTTATTTGCTTGATGAAAAACAAATAAATCTATTTCAGTGATATCTTTGTTTATTTTTTTTAAAATAGCTTCTGTTAAATTTGGAACCGACTCACTGGTAAAGTTAAAAATTTCACTTCCGTTCATAAATAAATTATTGTCATTTTTCACATTTCCATACTCATCAATAATGTCTTCATTAACTTGAAATGGATTTCGAATTCCTCCATTTTTAACTATTAAGTTTTCAGCACCTGAACCATCTGTACCAAAAATAAAATCACCTATGGAACAAAATCCTTCTTCTAACGTTATTAGTGTGGCAGCAGCAGCATCACCAAAAATGGTTTTATTACTTTTATCTTTTGGATGAATAAATTTAGAATAGGTTTCAGAAGTAATTAATAGAACATTAGTTGCCATACCCCCGGCAATCAATCCTTTTGCAAGACTTAAACCGTAAACAAATCCTGAACATCCTAAGTTAAAATCTAAAGCTCCAATAGTTGTATTAAGACCTAACTGATCTTGAATAATACATGCTGTGGTTGGCAAGAAATAATCAGGGCTTTGTGTACAATAAAGCAGAAAATCAACTTGCTGTCTATCGATTGTATGTTCTTCAAATAGTTTATTTGCAGCCTTAATAGCCATATCAGATGCAAATTCATCAGCTGCACTAATGTGTCTAGAATTAATACCTGTCTTTGAACTTATTTTTTTTATGTCCCATTCTGGAAAATCAACATTAATAGCATCATTTGTTAATTCTCTTTGTGGCAAATAATATGAAATTGCTTTTATACTAACTTTCATCTATATTGTAGAGGTTCTTCCTCCATCTAAAACTAAATTTTGACCTGTAATCCAACTACTAGCCTCAGAAAGTAAAAATATTATTGGATTTGCAACTTGAATTGCCTCCCCATAACCTAGTGGATATTTTTTTTCATCTTGCTGAATAACCTCTAAGGATAAATCTTCAATTGATTTATTAGTAATTTCGGTTCTTACCATGCCAGGTGACACACAATTTACACGAATTCCATTATTAGAAAATTCATTTGCCCAAACTTTAGAAATAGCAATTAATGCACCCTTAGAAGCCGCGTATATTCCATTGCCTTTCATTCCAAATAATCCAGCAATAGATGCTACAAGTACAATTGAAGATCCTTTATTTATTTTTTTCTTTTTTACAATTAAATTTATTAAAAATGTTATGGAATCAAAATTTGTTTCTCTTATTGAATCCATAAACTCTTTTGTATAAAACTTAGCTGGAGCTAAAGATACAATCCCTGCTGAATGAACAACCCCATCAACATTTGGTATCAATTCAATAATTTTTTGAATATCTTCTATTTTAGACAAATCAGCTAAAATATAACTATTATCAATTCCAGAATCCTCAATTAATTTTTCTAATAAATCTTTTCTCCTAGCAACCGCTATGAATTTACCCCCTTGCTTACTAATAGCTTTACATGTTTCATACCCAATACCCGAAGAAGCACCAGTTACTAAAAATATTTTTCCTGAAAGATCAAATGGATTCTTCATATTGTTCAAATTTTGGTATAAAGAAGTTGTAAAAATTATTTATTCTAAATTCTTCTTCTCCAAAAATAGGAGCAGAATT
>JBIPOM010000149.1:0-5241 GCA_044379175.1 Flavobacterium sp.
ATAAATTTTTGAAAAATGTGGAACTCGTTAAAAACTTTCTTAAACTCATTGAAATATATTTTCGCAAATATAAGAAAAGTAAAACATTTTATGATATTTTTGTATAAAACAGAAATAAATATTTTTTTATGAACATAGCAGTTGTAATGGGCGGATATTCAGACGAATCTGTAATTTCTTTAAGAAGTGGACAACTTATTTTAACCCATTTAAACAAAGATAAATATCAAGTTTTTGAAGTACATATCTTAAAAGAAGGCTGGTATGTGTTATCTGATAACAAAAAAACACCCATTAACCGAGCTGATTTCTCATTTGAACACAATGGAATTGTTGTGAAATTTGATGTAGCAGTAAATACCATTCATGGGACTCCAGGCGAAGACGGACACTTACAATCCTATTGGGAGTTAATTGATTTGCCTTACACCGGTTGCGGATTTTACCAAAGTGCACTTACTTTTAGTAAACGTGATACGCTTTCTGTATTAGGAAAATTTGATATTCCAAAAGCGAATTCGGTTTACATTACTAAAGGGCAAGAAATTGATGGAGAAAAAATTGCTAAAACACTAGGATTTCCATTTTTTGTGAAACCCAATCAATCTGGTAGTAGCTTAGGAGTTTCCATGGTAAAAGAACTATCAGAATTAGACCAAGCTTTAGCATTTGCCTTTGCAGAAGACAAAGACATTTTAATTGAATCACAATTAAAAGGAGTGGAAATTTCTGTTGGTGTAATGAAATTGAACGGAAATACAAAAGTATTAGGGATAACCGAAATTGTTTCAGGTAATGATTTTTTCGATTATGAAGCCAAATATTTAGGTAAATCAGAAGAAATTACGCCTGCCCGATTGTCTAAAGAAGTTTCAGAATTAGTAGAACAATCTGCAGCAAAAATATATGAAGCACTTGGAATGCAAGGATTTTCTCGTATCGATTTTATTGTGATGAATGACATTCCGCATTTTATTGAAATCAATACTAATCCCGGATTGAGTCCGCAAAGTATCTTTCCGCAACAAGCCGCTTATGCTAATTTAAATTTTTCAGATTTATTAGAAAACGAAATTAAATTGGCTTTGGAAAGAAAACCTATTTGGAAAAAATAATATATGAATAAATTAGTGAAAAATGTTTTTTTAACAACAATTCTATTGCTATTTTCGTTCTGTACAGTAACAAAATTTTCATCAAAAAATGAACAACAAGATTTAAAAGTTAATACAAGTAAGACTGACACGTTTGAGATTGAAAATTTCAATCAATTACGACTAGTAAATATAAAATCCGCAATAGACTCACAAAAATTAATGTATTTAGATTTTGGGATGTGGGATGAATCTAGAATTGGTTTACATCAAAAAAACATTAGTCAAAAAATTTGGAAAAATATTGATTTATTTAAAAATGGTAAAACATATACAATAATTGCAGATGGTACTGAAACGCAAGAAGAGTATTTCACCTCATTCATTATTTATGATTCCGATACTAATGATTGTTTAAAAATTGGATATCCAATTCGAGAAGAAATCATAACTTATTTTCAAAATAAAATGAAATCAATTGAAAGTATAAATTTTGACTATTCTATTTTAAAAAAAAGAATAAAACATTAAAAAAAATAATTATAACCAAATGAAAAAAGCAATATTCCCGGGTTCGTTTGACCCAATTACAAACGGACATTACGATATAATAAAACGAGGCATTTCTTTATTTGATGAAGTTATAGTTGCGATTGGTATAAATGCAGATAAAAAATACATGTTTACTTTGGAAGATAGAAAACGCTTTATAGAAGACGCTTTTAAAGACGAACCAAAAGTAAAAGTGATTACTTACACGGGCTTAACAATCGATTTATGCAAACAAGAAAAAGCACAATTTATATTACGAGGTTTACGCAATCCAGCTGATTTTGAATTCGAAAAAGCCATTGCACATACAAATAGACGTTTGTCTAAAATAGAAACTGTATTTTTATTAACAGCAGCTAAAACCTCTTATATATCGTCAAGTATAGTTCGTGATGTATTAAGAAATGGTGGCGATGCATCTGCGTTTGTTCCTGACTCTGTTGTATGTAAAATAAAATTATGACTTTTTATTTTATTTTTCAATGAAATCACAATAACATGAGATTCGATGTAAAGCTATTAGCATTTTATACTATGTTGACACCTTAAGTTTAGTATTTATTTTAAAATTGCTTCAAAATTAGGCTTAAAATAATTCGGACCTTTCATAACTTTTCCGTCTTCTCTATATATTGGCATTCCGTCTTCTCCCAATTTACTCATATTACTTCGCTGAATTTCATCAAAAACAGCTTCTATTTTGTGTTGCAAACCGTGTTCCAAGATTGTACCGCATAAAATATATAACATATCTCCTAATGCATCAGCAATTTCAACAATATCATTATTTTGCACAGCTTCTAAATACTCCTCATTTTCTTCCTTCATTAATTCAAAACGAAGCTTGTTTTTTTGTGTACCTAAATCGGCTTTCATGTCTTCACTTACCCCTAAACCATAAGTGGTATGAAATAATTTTACTGCGTTTAATTGTTTTTGCATAGTATTTGTTTTAGCATTAATTGAAATTTGACAATTCTTGGTGATCTTTTTTGTTATTATTATGGTATAAAATTATATTTTAAAACTTGTAATCCTTAAATTTGAAAAAAAATTTATCAACATGTTTTCAAAAGGACAAACCGTGTTTGCAATTTTATTTGCAATTGCTTTTATAACCATAATTGCTTTTATGTATATAAAAGATAAAAAAATTCATCAAGAACAATACAAAGGAGTGAAATGGATTGTATTTGGCTTTTTACTTTTTATTGTATTCTTATTTTCAATTAAGGGATTTATTAAAGAATAATTCATTATATTTGAATTTAATCTGTAAATAAATGAAAATAGTAAAATATCTTTCGCTTTTATTTCTGCTATTTCTTTTGGCATTTGTCGTTTTTGTAGCTACGCAACCAGCTACATATAAAATTACAAAACAAATAAACATTAAAAATCCACCTAATCTTATTTTTGATTACGTAAACGATTATTCAAATTGGAACGATTGGCAGCATTTTAACACTGAAGAAAATGTTACTTTTATTACTTCTCAAAATACAATTGGCAAAAAATCATACGTGAAATGGGGAACTGAAAGTGCAATGATTACTACTTTTGCACAAAATGATTCCATATCGCAATACTTTATTCAAAAAGATAATAAACAAACATTGCATTGGAAATTTAAAAAAGCAAATAAAGGAACATTAGCAAGTGTAACAATTAAAGGTGATTTATCTTTTACAGAAAAAATATATTCCGTGTTAAATGGCGGGATTACTAGTTATGTAGGAACACAAATTCAAGAAAGTTTAAATAATTTAAACACCTATTTTATAAGTGAATTAGGCGAATACAAAATAAAAGTAGATGGTTTGACTAATCGACCAGCAATAAATTATATTGAACAAAAAGACTCTTGTTTTGTAAAAGATTTTCCTAAAAAATCAAAGGCATTATTAAAGACTATGAAAAATTTCATAAAGTCTAATGGTATTGAAACCTTAGGTGTACCTTTTGTATTATTTCATGATCAATCGAATTCTACCAAAATCGTATATGCTATGTGTGTGCCTGTAAAAGAGGAAGTTTTAACTACTCCAGACAGTCAAATAAAAGGTAAAAAATATGAATCTTTTTTAGCAATTAAAACCACATTAAAAGGCGATTATTCGCACATGAAAAAAGCATGGGCTAAAACAAGAAATTATGCTTTAACTAAAAAATTTAATGAAGACAAAAGAGGAGTTTATATTGGAATTTATAAAAAATCACCACCTGAAGTAAACGAACCTTCAAAATGGGTAACAGAAATTTATCTTCCAATTGTTAAGAAAAAAGCGGCACCAAAAAAAGTAATTGTGAATGATAGTACAGAAACAGTAACTTCTGAAAAATTAGATTAAATAATTACTTACTCATTTCAATAGTAATCATATTATTTGTCATTTTCGGGCCAAAGCTTTTCACTTTCGTGGTACACAAAACATACAAATTATTGTTAAAAACGGGAACAAGTGTTGTTGGGTATCGTTTACTTGGATCTTCTATTTTTATAGAATACCCTTTTTCTTCTGGAATAAAATTTGCTTTTAATTGCAGTAAATATTGGTCTTCACAAATATTGTAAAACCATCTTTCTTCTGCATTTGCCAGAGCAACTCTGTAATTTTTAGCAAAATTTAAGGTTTTATCTTTATGAATTAAACTAAACTCATTATTACTATTTACTACTTCATTTCCTTGACTATCAATTAAAGTAATTTGTAAATCGTTTATGATTTTTTTAGTAGCACTATCAATCGGATTGGCTACCAAATAAGTAGTAAAATCATACCCACAATGCGGCAAACCCTCTTGCGAAAAGCCAAAAGTTGAAATAAAAACAAGTACTAAAAATTTCTTCATAATTGAACATTCGCAAAAAACGAACCAAAGTTGGTTTACAATATATTAAAATTGCGGAGTCGTTAAATAGGCATAAATTTTTTCACGTTGCAAGTCAGAAAGTTTGGTGTTTTTTTGCATACGTAAGACAATTGGTTTCCATTGTTCTGCAGTAAAACTTTCTTTTTCATATAAGCTATGACAATCTGCACAACTTGTGGTGTATAAATTTTTGCCTTCAGCAATAACTTCTGCTGTTATTTCAAATTTTTCAGCTGTAACTTCTTTAACTGTAGGAATTTCCTGTGTTACCACAACTTTTTTTGGTGCACAGCCCAATACAACTGACAAAACCACTAATCCAATTAATACGCTTGATTTCATTTATTTTATTTTTAGAATTTCAAATATATAAAAAATCCGTATCGATTTGGTATCAAAACGGATTTTTAAATTTATTTTTTTACTCAGTTCTTACTGATTATTAAAAACTGAATACTGCCTTCTCTTATTTCACATCCATTAATTCAACGTCAAATACCAAAGTAGCATCTGGTGGAATTACGCCTCCAGCACCAGAACTTCCGTATCCTAAATACGATGGAATTACAAAACGAGCTTTATCTCCAACTTGCAACAAGGCAATACCTTCATCCCATCCTTCAATTACTTGACCCACTCCTAATTGAAAATCAATTGGTTGTTTTCTTTTATATGATGAATCAAAAACTTGTCCGTTTTCTAAAGCACCTTGATAGTGCAC
>JBIPOM010000150.1:0-5239 GCA_044379175.1 Flavobacterium sp.
AGTTATGGTAGAGGATACAGAAGGTTGTACCAACCTAACCATAGAGGTATTAGTAATTGATTATCCAAAATATTTTACTCCAAATGGCGATGGAATTAATGATACTTGGAAAATTATTGGATTAGAGGCAAAACATAACGCAAAAATTTATATATTTGACCGATATGGAAAATTAATCAAACAATTAGATCCATTAGGGGAAGGTTGGAACGGTGAATATAACGGTGAAGACATTCCATCTACAGATTATTGGTTTACCATTGAATACAAAGAAAGAGATCAACAAAAATTATTTAAATCCCATTTTTCGTTAAAAAGATAACATAAGAATAACTATGAAACTAAAAAATTTATTACTAATTAACCTAATTGTTTTTTTTCAATATGCTTTTTCCCAGGAGGGGATTGCAGTTTATACAGATTATTTAACTGATAATTATTATTTGATTCATCCTTCGATGGCTGGTGCATCAAATTGTGCTAAATTGAGATTTACAGGTAGACAACAGTGGTTCGGTCAACAAGATGCTCCGTCTTTACAAACGATGAGTTTTAACACTGCTTTAGACGAAGATGGAAAATCTGGAGTAGGTATGATTGCTTTTAATGATAGAAATGGTTACCATTCACAATCAGGAGCTAAATTAACTTATGCACATCATTTGTTGTTTTCTCGAACAAAAGCAGATTTAAATATGCTTTCCTTTGGTATAAGTACTGCTTTTATTCAAAGTAGATTAGATGAGACGGCTTTTAAAGTCTTTGATCCTCAAATTTATGGTGGGATTACACAAAAAGATTCTTATTTTAATTTAGATATTGGAGCATCATATCATTATATGGATTTTTTTACTCATGTAACCGTGAAGAATTTCATTGCAAATAGAAGAGAATTATATTTAGCAGGTGTAGAGTCAGATAACTTAAGAAAATATTTATGGAGTGTAGGTGCTAATTTTGGTGATACAGAAAACATTTCTGTGGAACCATCATTTATGTTTCAAGTTACTGAACAAACTGGTGAAAAAGCTATAGATTTAAATGCTAAAGTATATAAGGCAATGGATTTCGGTAATATTTGGGGTGGTCTTTCATACAGAACAAGTTTTGAAGGTACTCAATTTACAGTAGAAAGAGGTGTTGTTAATACACAAAAATTACAATTTATAACACCTTTCGTTGGGGTGAATTTCAAACAATTTATGGTTGGATATTCTTATAACCAAGTTATAGGAGATGTGAAATTTGATAATGCTGGATACCATCAATTAACGATAGGTTTAAATTTATTCTGTAAACCTAAAGCATACGACTGTAACTGTCCAGCTGTTTCAAACTAATATTATTAATCCCGATTTAATCGGGATTTTTTTTAAATAAATTTTTATGATAATTAAAGAAGTTAGAGGTAAAAAACCTACAATTCCAGATGATTGTTATATAGCTGAAAATGCAACTATTGTAGGCGATGTTTCTTTCGGGGAAAAATGCAGTGTTTGGTTTAACGCAGTAATTAGAGGAGATGTAAATTTTATTTCAATAGGAAGTAAAGTAAACATCCAAGATGGAGCAGTAATACATTGTACTTATTTAAAACATCCAACTATTATTGGTAATAATGTATCTATTGGACATAATGCCATTGTTCATGGTTGTACCATTCAGGATAATGTTTTAGTAGGAATGGGTGCCATAATTATGGATGGTTGTATAGTTGAAAGTAATTCAATAATAGGTGCTGGAAGTGTAGTAACTCAAAATACGCATGTTGAAAGTGGTTTTATTTATGCAGGTATTCCAGCAAAAAAAGTGAAAGCATTAAACACAAGTGATTTTGCAGGGGAAATAGATCGAATATCTAATAACTATGTAATGTATTCAAGTTGGTTTAAAGAAGACTAAAAAATCATATAATCCACTATAAATGCGGATCCTACTAATTCTTGCATTACTTCTTTTGGATTATTAATAAAGAATGAGTGAAATACTTCATTGGTAGTATTATATAAGTTATTCATATCTAAAATATGTTTGGTTTGTTTTGCTACTGCTTCGCCTGAATCAATTATTTTAATATGGTTTGGAATTATTTTTTTTATTTGTGGAATTAAATACGGATAATGTGTGCAGCCCAAAACTAGATAATCAATACCTTCATCAACCATTGGCAGTAAGTAATCTTTTAAAAGTTGTGTCATTTTTTCAGAATACATCGAACCACTTTCGATAAGTTGAACCAATTCAAAACCAATTTGTTCTACAATTTTAACATCTGAATACAAAGAAACGGTTTGATGAAAAAGGGCGCTATTTAAAGTCCCTTGAGTGGCTAAAATACCTATTTTTTGAGTTTTTGTATGCAATGCGGCTGGCTTAATTGCGGGTTCAATACCTATAAACGGTATGTCATATGTTGTTCTTAATACTTTAATTGCATTTGTTGTAGCAGTATTGCAAGCTACAATTATAATTTTACAATTATGGTTTAATAGTAGTTCTGTGTTTTTCTTACTTAATTCAATTATTTCTTCTTGTGTTTTTTGTCCGTAGGGTGCATTTTTGCTATCAGCTAGATAAATTGTGCTTTCATTTGGTAAAAGTGAATGTACTTCTTTCCAAATGGAAGTACCTCCTACGCCAGAATCGAAAAGTCCTATTGGTTTTTTATTACTCATAAAACAAATGTAAAAAAAAAACTGCTCAATCTAAAAATAAGATGAGCAGTTGTAGTATTTTATTTTAGCTTTTAAAATCCTAATTCTTTCTTAACATCAGCTAATAAATCCATTCCATCAGCTAACAAAACTCCAGTTCCTACTGTAGAATCTAAAACATATTGTACACCTTTTGCACGAGCTACTTTTTGGATAGCTGCTAGAGCTTTTTCTGTTAATGGTTTTTGTAATTCAATCTGTTTGTCTTGTAATGATTTTTCTGCATCTGTTTGATATTTTTGAATTCTTGATCCCATATCTTGCATTTCTTGAGAACGTGTCTGGTTTAATACATCTCCTGCAGTTTCTACTTCTTTTTGGTATTGTGCTGCTTTAGTTTGGTATTCAGCTACTAATTTTTTATATTCTACATCGTAACCATCTCTTAGTTTCGTTAATTGTGCTTCTGCTGCTTTCATTGCTGGCATTGAAGTCATTAATGCACTAACGTCAATATGTCCAACTTTGGTTTGAGCTGTAGCAATTTGTGCACCAAAAAATAGTACAATTGCAATAATTAGGGTTTTAAATTGTTTCATTTTAATTTAATTTAATAAGGGTTATTTAATTTTTGTTTTGGTTATTTATTATTTTCATTTTTCTTTTTTAGTAAAGCATCTCTTTTGGCTTTTTGATCGTCAATTAATTTCTGACGTGCATCTGCTCTTTCTTTTAATTGCGCTGCCCTTTTATCATCTGCTTCCTTCTTTTTAGCAGCCATTGCATCTTTACGTTCTTGTAATTTTTTTTCTCTATCGTCTTTAGTTGCTTGAACTGCTTTTTCTTTTTCTACAATTTCAGGATTTTCTTTAGTGTCAAATTCTCTCACATCTTTAGCATCCTGAATTTTTTGTTGTTTTTTTGTTAATTCTACTTTCTTTCCAGCTCGTTCTAATGCTTTTAAAACAAAATCACTAATATCAAATCGTTCCGCTGTAAAAAGCATAGTTAAATCTGACGATTTATCAAAAATAAAATCGTATTTTCTTTGTTCTGCAATATCTTGAACTACATTAAATACTTGATCTTGAATAGGTTTTACTAATGCCGATTTTTGAATCATTAAATCGCCTTGAGGTCCAAATCTTTTTTGCTGATAGTCAAGCATTTCTTTTTCAAGAACGTTTATCTCTTCTTCTTTATCGTTTATTAATTCTTTCGTTAAAAGTACTTTTTCAGAAGCTAAAGCATCTTTTAATTTTTTAATTTCAGTTTTTTTGGTCTCAATTTCTTGTTTCCAAGTAGCTGCTTTTTGTTCCAATTGATTTTTCGCTTCAGCATATTCTGGAACTTTTTCCAAAATATAATCCATGTCTATGTAACCAATTTTTGTTGTTTTTTGTGCATTTACTGCAAATAAAACAAAACTAAAAAATAAAACAAAATATTTTTTCATAAATGTATGTGATTTAGTCCAACTACCGTGCCAAAAATTAAAATTGTTGCCCTATAATGAAATGTGTTTGCCACCCACTTTTCTCAATACTTCCTGGAATAGGGTCAAAACCGTGTGCGAAATCTATCCCTAGTAAACCGAATGCAGGCATAAATACTCTTAATCCTACACCTGCGGCTCTTTGAAGCTTAAAGGGATCAAATGTTTTAAAATTATCAAATGCTGAACCCGCTTCTAAAAAACTCATAGCATAAATTTTTGCAGATTGTTTCATTGTAATTGGATATCTTAATTCTAATGAATATTTATTATAAACAGTACCACCATCTGGCGAAGATAATGAATTATTAGGATAACCTCGTAATTGTATGACTTCTCTACCATCTAAAGCGAAATTAGCTAATCCATCACCTCCAACAAAAAATCTTTCGAATGGCACATAGCCTCTGTCAGAATTATATGCACCTAGAAAACCAAATTCAGCCCTAGTTCTTAAAACAAATTTTTTGTACACCTTAGTATACCAATCGCCACTAAACTTTATTTTGTAAAATTCTAAATATTTAAATCGCTCTTGATCAACTAAACTTGCATCTGCAACTCCTTTAGTAAAATCGGTAGTATTATTTCCATTACTATCAATATATACGGGGATAGAATTTCCATTTGCATCTGTTTGAGTAACTGCAGTATTTCGTAATTTAAATTTTTCTTCATTTTCCAAATTTGCATAGTCTACACCATTCCATAATGAATAAGGTAGTGTAAATTTAGCAGAAACCGAAAAATTAGATCCTCTATCTGGAAAAATTGGATCCATTCCTCTACTGTCTCTAGTTAATGTACTACTAAATGCTAGATTTCTTGAAGATCCATTACCAAATGTAAATAATCCAGTATTATAATTATTTAAATCATAGTATGAAAATGAAACGGAATTAGAAATACTGAAATAATCATCCGGAACTTTTAATCTTTTTCCGTATCCAACAGTAATCGTGGAAATATTAAAACTTTTATCTCGGGTAACGTCTCTGTTTCTAAAATCGAATAAATATTGTTTACTATGTGAGATTGACTTAAAGAAACTTATTGGTTTTTTACCGCCTAGCCATGGTTCTGTGAATGA
>JBIPOM010000151.1:0-5225 GCA_044379175.1 Flavobacterium sp.
TACTTTAAATTGTTGCCCTGCTATCTCTACGATTGCGTACATAACAATGTGTTTAAATTATTATTTTTTCAGTTTGCAAATATATAACTATTTATTAAACCTACAACATTACTTTTCTTTTTTATAAGAAAAAATAAAATTAATAATATTTTTAATTTCTGTGTAACAATTCCTATCTTTCGCCTACTAATACTTATCATTTATTATTACAAGATTAATTATGAAAAAAACATTAATGGCTTTAGGAACAATAGCAATGTTAGGAAGCACCGCAAATGCTCAAAAAGTAGCATTTGAAGAATTTGATTTAGATAACGGTTTACACGTGGTTCTTCATCAAGATAATTCGGCACCAGTTATTATTACATCGGTAATGTACCATGTAGGGGCAAAAGATGAACAACCAAATCGTACTGGTTTTGCACACTTTTTTGAACATTTGTTGTTTGAAGGTACCAAAAATATCGAAAGAGGGGAATGGTTTAAAATTGTAACCGCAAATGGTGGACAAAATAATGCCAATACATCAGATGATAGAACGTATTATTATGAAGTTTTTCCTTCAAATAATCTTGAATTAGCCATTTGGATGGAATCGGAAAGATTATTGCATCCTGTAATTAATCAAATTGGTGTTGATACCCAAAATGAAGTAGTAAAAGAAGAAAAACGTTTACGAATAGATAACCAACCTTACGGGAATATTTTTAAAGCAATTAAACAAAATCTATTTAAAAATCATCCTTACAGATGGACAACAATTGGTGAAATGGAACATTTAGATTCGGCTACTTTAGAAGAATTTCAAGCATTTAATAAAAAGTTTTATGTTCCCAATAACGCAGTTTTAGTAGTTGCAGGTCAGTTTGATGCTGCTCAAGCTAAAGAATGGATTAAAAAATATTTTGGTGCTATTCCAAAAGGTGCGCCTGTTGTAAGACAAAAATTTGAAGAAGCGCCAATTACTGCTACTATTAACGCTACTTGGGAAGATCCAAACGTTCAATTGCCAATGACTTTAGCAGCGTACAGAACTCCTTCAATGAAAACAAAAGATGCTCGTGTTTTAGACATGATTTCTACGTATTTATCAGATGGAAAAAGTTCTAAATTATACAAAAAAATGGTAGATGATAAAAAAGTCGCACTTCAAGTTGGAGCGTTTAGTAATTCTCAGGAAGATTACGGACAATATATTATTTACAGTTTACCGTTAGGTGATGTATCCTCTGAAAGTTTATTAAAAGAAATTGATGAAGAAATTGTTAACATGCAGAATAATTTAATTTCTGAAAACGATTTCCAAAAACTTCAAAACAAATTTGAAAACAATTATGTAAGTTCAAATGCAACTGTAGAAGGTATAGCAGAAAATTTAGCTTCATACTATTTATTATATGGTGATATTAATTTAGTAAACACTGAAATTGAAATTTACCGTTCTATTACAAGAGAAGATATTAAAGAAGTTGCAAAAAAATATTTAAATCCAAACCAACGTTTGATTTTAAATTATGGTCCTGCAAAAGAAAAAACAGCTAAATAATTTTATAATGAAAAAGTATTTATACATCGCAGCCAGTTTATTAGTAACAATAACTATGCAAGCACAAGACAGACCAATGCCTAAACAAGGCCCAGCACCGTCAATTAACATTAAAAAACCAGTAACATTTGTGTTAGAAAATGGTTTGAAAGTGTTAGTAGTGGAAAACAATAAATTACCAAGAGTATCTTTTAACTTAACTTTAGATAATGCTCCATTTGCTGAGGGAAGCAAAAAAGGGGTTACAGATTTAGTAAGTTCGATGATTGGTAATGCTACAAAATCGATTTCTAAAGATAAATTTAACGAAGAAATTGATTTCTTAGGAGCAAATATTAATTTCTACGAATCAGGTGCTTCTGCAAATGGCTTGTCAAGATATTCGGCAAGAATTTTAGAATTATTGGCTGATGGCGCTTTAAATCCATTATTTACTCAAGAAGATTTTGACGCAGAAAGAGCTAAATTAATTGAAGGTTTAAAATCAGATGAGAAAAGCGCTTCTGCAATTGCAGGTCGTGTTCAAAATGTTTTAACCTACGGAAAAGAACATTATAATGGCGAATTCACTTCTGAAGAAACATTAAAAAATGTAACCTTACAAGATGTTATTAATCATTATAACACGTATTTTGTCCCAGCTAATGCCTATTTAGTGGTTATTGGTGATGTAAAAACAAAAGACGTTAAGAAAAAAGTACAACAATTATTTGGAGCGGATGTATGGAAAACAGCAACTGCACCAAATTTAACGTATAACGACCCAAAAGATTTACAGTATTCTCAAATTAATTTTGTAGATGTGCCTAATGCCGTTCAATCTGAAATTGCATTAATTAATTTATCAAAATTAAAAATGAATGATAAAGATTATTTTGCTGCTATTTTAGCCAACCAAATTCTTGGTGGTGGTGGTGAAGGGCGTTTGTTCTTAAACTTAAGAGAAAAACACGGTTGGACATATGGTTCGTATTCTAATTTAGGAGCAAGTAAGTATATTTCTAAATTTTCTTCAACTGCTTCAGTAAGAAATGCTGTAACAGATAGTGCGGTTGTAGAAATTTTTAATGAATTGAAAAAAATTAGAACCGATTTAGTATCTGAAGAAGATTTAAAAAATGCAAAAGCAAAATACATTGGAAACTTTGTAATGCAAATTGAAAAACCAGCTACTATTGCTCGTTACGCTTTAAACATTAAAACATTAGGATTACCAGAAGATTTTTACGAAAATTATGTAAAAAACATCAATGCAGTAACTCCAGAAGATGTTAGAAATGCGGCTAATAAATATTTCTTAGCAGATAACACAAGAGTTGTAATTGTTGGAAAAGCTGCGGATGTATTGCCAGGTTTAGAAGCGATGAGTGCAAAAGAAAAAATGCCAATTTTCTATTTTGACAAATACGGAAGTAAAGTTGATAAACCAGTGGTGAAAAAAGATATTCCTGCAGGCGTAACAGCGCAATCAGTAGTTAAAAACTATATTGATGCTATTGGTGGTGAAAAAGCTTTAAAAGCAGTTAAAACTGTTTTAGTTACTGCTAAAGGAACTATTCAAGGTCGTTCATTAGATATGGTTTCTAAATTTTCAAACAAAGGAATGTCAACTTCTGATATTTCAATGGGTGGGATGTCTATGATGAAACAAGTTATTGGAGATAAATCAGGATATCAAACCATACAAGGTCAGAAAAAAGCTATTGAAGGTGAAGAATTGGTTAAAGAGAAAAAAGACGCGGTTCCTTTTGTGGAATTAAGCTTTTTAACAGATAAAACAATTATTTTAACCGGAATAGAATCTCTTAATGGTCAAGATGCTTATGCAGTCCAAGTGGGAACAACTAAATATTTTTACGATGTAAAAACAGGATTAAGAGTAGCTACTGAAAACGAATCAGGTGAAGGTGCTCAAAAACGTAAGACAATGACTTATTATGCTGATTATGTTGAGGTTAAAGGACTAAAATTCCCATACAAAACTACTATGGATGTTGGAATGCCTTTAGAGTTCATCACACAAGATGTAAAAATTAACGAAGGAGTTACAGATAAAGATTTCGAATAAATTTTTATTTTTGTTAAACGAAAAAGGATTGCGAAAGCAATCCTTTTTTTTATGTAATATATGTTATTTCCTATTCGTTATATACACTCCAAATAAAATAATAATAGTTCCTAAAACTTGTAATAAAGTTACCCCTTCATTAAAAATCATGCTCCAAATAGTTGCCACAACAGGTATCAAATACGTTACATTAGAAGCAAAAATAGGAGACGACATTTGTATGAGTTTGTAAAAATAAATATTTGCTAATCCAGTACCAACAATTCCCAAAATCGCCACATAAACTAATGGATGAATCTCGTAAAAAGTGGGAAAACCATCCGTAAGACTTTGATTGGTTTGAAAATCATAACCAGAGAATGATAAAATTAACAAAGCAGGAATAAGAAGAAAAGCAAAATTTCCAACAGTAATACCAATTGGCGATACGTCAAACAAATATTTTTTTACCATATTAATGTTAGCGGCATAACACCAAGAAGCAATAATTACCAATAATGCAAACCAATAATTTTTGGATGGATTTCCTGAAGCGCCTGCGTATACTAAAATCAAACAACCAATAATACCTAATAGTAACCCATAAATTTGTTTCTTTTTAAATGTGAGTCCGAAAAATACACTTCCAATTATCAAAGTATTTAATGGGGTAAAAGAGTTTAATGTCGAACTAATAGAACTACTTATCTGCGTTTGTGCTAAGGCAAAAAGAAAAATAGGGAAGAAGTTACCTAATAGTCCGGCTATAATAATGTACTTCATTTTCTTTTTTTCTATCTTAAATAGTTCTTTTCCTGCCATAATTAGTAGAAAGACAGATGTGAACAAAATTCGATATGCTCCTAATTGATAAGGATTCATACCGCCATCTAAGCCTTTTTTCATTAATATAAACGAACTTCCCCAGACTATTGCTAATACCAGTAAGATAAACCATTTTGAATTTTTAATTTTCATTCTTTGTTTAATTTATTACGTAGAACCCGTTGGGGGTAATTTAATTTAAAAATAATTTTACCACGAATTTTCGAATTTTTCGAATTAATTCAAATATTCATCAAAGATGAACTAATTTTTTCGTTTGCTATATAGATATTCGATAATTCGTAACAAAACGGGAATATTTAATAACAATTGAAATAATAACAATTAAGTGTTATATACGATATAAATTTTCCCTTTTATTTGGAGAGGGATTGGGTGATACCAAAAAAATAAGGCTGCCAAATTTGACAGCCTTAAAGGTATACGTTTTTTACTGTTGAGACAATGATAATAATTTAATAAATAATCACTTAGTTTTTAAGTCTTAAATCTATTATCTATATTCTTTTGTATTTTTTTAATATTATCCTAAAGCAGCTCTTTTGAAACCTGTTACTTTTAAATCTGCATTCACAGATTTAATATAAGCAGCCACACTCATTGAACTATCTTTGATATAATCTTGATTTACTAAAGTATTATCTTTGAAGAAACGTCCTAATTTTCCTTTAGCGATGTTTTCAATCATTGCTTCTGGTTTACCTTCTTGACGTAACATATCTTTAGCAATTTCTATTTCTTTAGCAATTGTATCTGCATCAACACCTGCTTCGTCTAAAGCGATTG
>JBIPOM010000030.1:0-18578 GCA_044379175.1 Flavobacterium sp.
TTTCAATTCACGTTGGTGTACACCTTTAACCGAAGCAACCGTACCAACAGGCATAAAAATTGGTGTTTCGATAACGCCATGATCAGTAGTTATTAGTCCAGCTCTAGCTTGACTTTGAGCATCGGTTTTTAATAAATCAAACTTCATATATTCATTTTAAAGGGCAAATATAATTTAAAAGTTAGAAGTTAGAAGTTAGAAACAGTAAGTTTTTAAAAATTTACAATAAAATTAACGCATATAGATATTTATATTAATAATAATTTGTAAAAATAAAAAATAGTATTACTTTTGCATCCAATTTAATCAACCTCTGGCGAAAGACGTGTATGTTGCTTAGATTTAATGATTTATATAAATAATTATGTCAAATTTACTTGATTTCGTTCAAAACGAATTAGTATCGAAAAAAGACTTCCCAAACTTTAGTGCTGGAGACACTATTACTGTGTATTACGAAATTAAAGAGGGTGAAAAAACAAGAACTCAGTTTTTTAAAGGGGTTGTCATTCAAAAAAGAGGATCTTCTTCTACTGAAACATTTACAATACGTAAAATGTCTGGAGCAATTGGTGTAGAACGTATCTTCCCAATCAATATGCCGGCTTTACAGAAAATTGAAATGAACCAAAAAGGTAAAGTTCGTAGAGCTAGAATTTACTACTTTAGAGAACTTACTGGTAAAAAAGCAAAAATCAAAGAAAGAAGAGGTTAATCTTTTTATTTGTACTCATAAAAAAATCCCGATTATATCGGGATTTTTTTTTATCCTTATTTTTTAAGTCAAAAATTATCAAATCTGTAATTTTAAAGGTTTAAATTATTAAATTCGAAATTGTACTGTTTTTTATTGCTAACGAATAAAAATACTTCTAAATTTCTTATATTTGCTAATCTTAAAATAGATACAAATAAACCAAATAAATCATGTCAAAAATTTTTTATACTATAACGGATGAAGCGCCCATGTTGGCCACACACTCGTTTTTACCAATAATTGAAGCATTTACTAAGACAGCAAATATTGAAGTAGAAACAAGAGATATTTCATTAGCAGGAAGAATTTTATCCAATTTTCCCGAATATTTGGAAGACAACCAAAAGGTAGCCGACAATTTAGCTGAGTTAGGACAATTAGCCACAACACCTGAAGCCAATATTATTAAATTACCAAACGTTTCTGCTTCTATTTCTCAATTAAAAGATGCTATTACAGAATTACAATCGCATGGTTTTGCCATTCCTAATTTTGTAGAAGAACCTCAAAACGATTTAGAAAAAGAAATAAAAGCTAAATACGCAAAAGTTCTTGGTTCTGCAGTAAATCCTGTTTTACGAGAAGGAAATTCAGACAGACGAGCGCCTAAAGCAGTTAAAAATTTTGCGAAGTCAAACCCTCACTCCATGGGTGTTTGGACTGCCGATTCTAAAACAAAAGTTGCACATATGACTGAAGGCGATTTTTACGGAACAGAAAATTCTGTAACAATTGAAAATGATACAAAATTTAGAATTGTTTTTGAAGGAAAAGATGCATCAGTTACTGTTTTAAAAGATTTTGCTAATTTAAAAGCTGGAGAGGTTATTGATAGTTCGGTAATGAATTTAAAAGCTTTAAAAAAGTTTGCAAAGGATACAATATTATATGCAAAGGAAAATAATATTATGCTATCTGCACATTTGAAAGCTACAATGATGAAAATTTCAGATCCTATTATTTTTGGTGCTATCGTAGAAACATATTTTGCTGATGCCTATGCTAAACACGAAATGTTGTTTAAATCATTAGATATACATCCTAACAATGGGTTACAAGATTTATATAATAAAATTTCAGGAATTTCTGAAGAGGAAGCTATAAAACAAGATTTTGCAAATGCACTAGCTGAAGGACCAAAAGTGGCAATGGTTAATTCTGATAAAGGAATTACTAATTTTCATGTTTCATCAGATATTATTGTAGATGCGTCAATGGCTGCTTTAGCAAGAAATGGCGGAAAAATGTGGAATGCAGAAGGCAAAGAAGAAGATACTATTACTATCATTCCAGACCGAACCTATGCTGGTTTTTATACTGCAGTTATTGATGATATGAAAAAATATGGAGCATTAGATCCTAGAACCATGGGCTCTGTTCCTAATGTTGGATTAATGGCTCAAAAAGCTGAAGAGTATGGTTCTCATGATAAAACATTTCAATTAACTTCAGACGGAATTGTTAAAATTGAAAATGAAAACGGCGCAACTTTGCTTGCTCAAAATGTTGCATCTGGTGACATTTTTAGAATGTGTCAAACTAAAGATGCACCTATACAAGATTGGGTAAAACTTGCTGTAAATAGAGCTAAATTATCAGATACACCCGCTATATTTTGGTTAGATAAAAACAGAGCCCACGACAGAGAAATTATTAAAAAAGTTGAAAAATATTTAAAAAATTATGACACAAACGGTCTAGATATCAAAATTTTAGATGTCAAAGAAGCTATGACTGAAACGTTACATAGAATAAGAGAAGGAAAAGATACCATATCTGTTTCTGGTAATGTCTTACGTGATTATTTAACCGATTTGTTTCCTATATTAGAATTAGGAACTTCAGCAAAAATGCTTTCTATCGTCCCTTTAATGAATGGGGGAGGTTTGTTTGAAACAGGTGCTGGAGGATCAGCACCAAAGCACGTAGAACAATTTATTGAAGAAGGCTATTTACGATGGGATTCATTAGGAGAAATTTTAGCATTAGGTGTTTCTTTAGAGCATTTAGGTCAAAGTTTAAATAATGAAAAAGCAATAGTTTTATCAGAAACATTAGATGAAGCCACTGAAAAATTCTTAGCAAATGATAAATCTCCAGCTCGTCGAATAGGACAATTAGATAATAGAGGATCCCATTTTTATATTGCTTTATATTGGGCGCAAGCATTAGCTGCACAAACTAAAAATCATGAATTAAAAACGTACTTTACTCCAATAGCAGCAGATTTAACATCAAATGAAACAAAAATTAATGCAGAATTAATTGAAGCACAAGGTAAAAAACAAGAAATAGGTGGGTATTATCAGCCAAATGAGAGTTTACTTAGCGCTGCAATGCGACCAAGTACAACATTTAATGAAATATTAAACAAAATGTAGACTTGTTTGTATGTTAATTTAAGGCGATATATTTTGTTTATGTCGCCTTTTTTAATTAACGACAACTTAACAGAAATTTCGTAACAATTTTGCGATATTTGCTACTTATCATCAAAAATATCAAATGAAAATAAACAACTTTAAAATACTATTTTTTTTATTATTCTTTTCATACACCTTTTCACAAGAAAAGGTTACACTTAGTGGAATAGTGAAAGATCAAAAATCTAATGAGACTTTAATTGGGGTAACCATTTCATTTCAAAATAGTACTACAACTCGAACTTCTTTAACTAATGAATACGGGTTTTATTCCATTTCTTTACCCAAAGGAGAATATAGAATCGTTATTAATTCCTTAAGCTTCGATGGTTTTTCGGAATTAATTACTTTAGACTCTAATACCAAAAAAGATTTGTTTTTAAAAGAGAAATCAAATGAAATTGAACAAGTCGTAGTTACTGGAAATTCAAAAAAACTACAAATTGACAAACCAGAAATGAGTGTTAATAAACTTACTATTTCACAAATCAAATCTATGCCTGCCATTTTAGGTGAAGTGGATGTGATAAAATCAATTTTAACTCTGCCAGGTGTCACAAATGCAGGTGAAGGACAATCGGGATTTAATGTTCGTGGTGGAGCTGCAGATCAAAATTTAATTTTATTAGATGAAGCAACTATTTATAATTCATCTCATTTGTTTGGCTTTTTCTCTGTTTTCAATGCCGATGCAATTAAAGATTTAAAACTATATAAAGGTGGAATTCCTGCAAGATTTGGAGGTAGAGTAGCTTCTGTTTTAGACATTTATCAAAAAGAAGGAAATAGTAAAAAATTCGCAATGAATGGTGGAATCGGCTTAATTTCCAGTAGAATATTAGCCGAAGGACCTATTGTAAAAGACAAAGGTTCTTTCTTAGTAGCGGGAAGAAGTAGCTATGCGCATTTATTTTTAAAATTAGCAGACAACAATAATTCGGCCTATTTTTATGATTTAAACACGAAAATTAATTATAAGTTAAACGAAAATAACAACTTATTTTTGTCAGGTTATTTCGGAAGAGATGTGTTTAGTTTAAACAATCAGTTTATAAACACTTACGGAAATTCTGTTTTAAACGTAAGATGGAATCATTTATTTAATGATAAATTATTTTCAAATGCGTCTTTTATTTACAGTGATTATTATTATGGTTTAACACTAGATTTTATAGGTTTTAATTGGGAAAGCGGAATTAAAAATTTTAATTTCAAGTACGATTTCAAGCATTATGTATCAGATAGTTTTAAATTATTTTATGGTGCAAATGCTATTTATTATGATTTTAATCCAGGAAGAATTGAACCAATCGATGCTACTTCTGGAATAAATGAAAAGCAACTCGCAAAAAAACATGCCTTTGAACCCGCTTTTTATTTAGACGCTGAACAAAAAATAACGGATAAACTTTCAGTAAATTACGGTTTAAGATATAGTATGTTTTATAGATTAGGTGAACAAACTATTAATATTTATGCGAATGACCAACCGGTAAGTTATGATGCAGATCTTGGTATTTATGAAAAAGCAACACCAATAGGTACAAAATATTATGGTAAAAATGAAACTATTGCCAGTTTTGATAATTTAGAACCTAGAATAGCATTTGCATATACAATAAATGATAATCAGTCCGTTAAAGCGAGTTACAACAGAATGAGCCAATATTTACATTTAATTTCTAATACACAATCCCCAACACCCCTTGATATTTGGACTCCAAGTGACAATTTTCTGAAACCACAATTGTTAGATCAATTTGCAGTAGGATATTTTAAAAACTTAAAAAATGGCGATTATACTTTGGAAGTAGAATCTTTTTATAAATTAGTTAAAAATAGATTAGATTATATTGATGGAGCTGATTTAATTGCAAATGAAGCTATAGAACAAGTAGTATTGGCTGGAAAAACTCGTGCCTATGGACTAGAGATCATGGCAAAGAAAAATGTTGGTAAACTTTCTGGTTGGATTTCATATACGCTTTCTCGTTCGGAACAACAAACTACCGGTAGAACACCTCTTGAAGCTGGAATAAATAATGGTAATTGGTACAAAACGGGCTGGGATAAAACACATAATGTTTATGTAACGGGAAGTTATAAATTAAACCAAAAATGGAGTTTTGGTAGTATTTTTACTTATCAAACCGGGCAACCTGTTACTTTTCCAACTGGTCAATACCAATATCAAGGTATAAATGTCCCTGTTTATAGTAATAGAAATCAGGATAATTTGCCAGCCTACCATCGTATAGATGTTTCGGCAACTTTAAATCCCAATAAAAACAAAGGCAGAGAATGGCAAGGCGAATGGGTTTTTTCTATTTATAATTTATATAGCAGAAGAAATGCAGCATCTATAAATTTTAGACAAAATCAAGAAAGTGGCTTAAACGAAGCTGTAAGATTATCGATATTTGGAATCGTACCAAGTGTTACCTACAATTTTAAATTTTAATATCATGAAAAATAGCATAAAATATTTTATTTCAGTAATTACGATTTTTTTTATTAGTTGTGAAGATATTGTTGATGTTAAATTAGATAATAGTCAACCGAAGTTAGTTATTGACGCATCACTTAAATGGGAAAAAGGCACATTAGGTAATGAACAAATGATAACAATAACAACTACTGCTGATTATTTTGGTACAAGTGTACCTCCAGTTAATGGTGCAATTGTAACAGTTACAGATTCAAATAACTCGGTTTTTAATTTTTTAGAAGACGGTTTGAGTGGAAATTATAAGTGTTCTAATTTTATTCCTGTATTAAATGGTGTTTATACCTTATCAGTATCATATAACGGGCAAACCTATGTTGCTACAGATAAATTATATCCAGTTCCTGCAATTACTTCAATCGAACAAGATTTAAACGGAATTACAGGAAATGAAATTGAGTTAAAATTTAATTTTCAAGATAATGCAGCGATCTCCAATTATTATTTAGAAGAATATAAGGTACCTTACAGGCCATTTCCTTTACTTGGTGTTTTTAATGATGAATTTACTAACGGAAATCAAATGTTCTCACTTTTAATTGATGAAAATTTGGCTCCATCACAAAATATTAAATTTACTTTACATGGTATATCAGAGCGTTATCATAATTTTATGAATATATTAATTAGTATTTCAGGGGGCTTGAGTAATGGACCCTTTAGCACACCTCCAGCTACCGTTAAAGGAAACATTATTAATCAAACCAATACAGCTAATTATCCATTAGGTTATTTTAGACTTTCAGAGGTGGAAGTAAAAAATTATGTAGTGCAATAACAAATTCACGATTTATTTTAAACACAGATTTAAGAAATTACATTAATTTTATAATTAATTAGATCTGTGTTTCATTTTAAATTTCAAAATACAACAACCGATAAATAACTATAACTTTGGCTTTTTACATACTTCAGCTAACAAAAATAACAAACCATAAACATTAATTATGTCTTCTCATCATATAGTTCGTGACGATCAGGAACCCGCTTTAATTATTGCAAATGGCTTGGCTTGTAGTTCAGAATTACTTGGACAGCTTCTTGAATGGTCACCATTAGTAGTTGTATTAGATTCTGCAATTGAGCGTGTAGTTAATTTAGGTATTAAAGTAGATGTTTTATTAGGCGATTTTGATAGAAATTTTGATGCTGAATATTATAAAAACCATCAGTATCCTATGGAAATTGTTCATACACCAAATCAAGACAAAACAGATTTAGAAAAAGCATTCGATTTTTTAATTCAAAAAGGACATAAAGCTGCAAATGTAATATGGGCAACTGGCAAAAGAGCAGACCATACTTTAAACAATTTTTCTACGCTTGCTTTGTATAGAAACGAATTAAAAATTGTTTTATTTGATGATTATTCAAAAGTATTTTTATTGCCAAATTCATTTATAAAATGGTATCCAAAAAATAGTATAATTTCATTGATTCCTTTAGGTAAAGTAGAAAATATTTGCACTGAAAATTTATTTTATAAATTGCAAAATGAAAATTTAGAACTAGGATTTCGAACTGGAAGTAGTAACTACGTTATTGAGGACGGAATTGTAAAAATTACTCATACTTATGGCAATTTATTATTAATTGAAAGTTTTGAATAACATGAAAGATTATCAAATAAATGAGTTTTTACATATTAAAGGTATTGGTGCTGCTTCTGGACTAATTTACTATCAGAATGTGCTTTTTATCATTTCAGACAACAGTACTTTCTTGTATCAATATGTGATGGATAAAGAACTACTACTTAAATTTCCTTTGGTGGAAAATGCACAAGAAAATATTGCGAAAAAAGACAAATTAGATTTAGAAGCCATAACACATATTGGAAATCAGATTTTTATTTTTGGCTCAGGTTCTACGGCACAACGAAACAGTATGTTTTCTTTACATCTAGAAAATGATGCATTACAAGAAAACGATTTATCTGAATTGTATCATTCTTTAAGAGAGTTAGCAAAATTGAACGAGGATGAACTAAATATTGAAGGCGCAATTTGTGTGGAAAAAACGATGCTTCTTTTTCAAAGGGGAAATGCATTAAATAGTGAAAACGGGATTTTTATTGTACCCGATTCTACTACTTATACAAAACAATTTATTCCTATATCATTGCCTAAAATTAGAAATATTGAAGTTTCTTTTACAGATGCTATATTAGTAGAGAATTATATTTATTTTTTAGCAACAGCTGAAGATACAATGTCTACTTATGATGATGGGGCAGTTTTAGGTTCATTAATTGGAAAAATGGATCGGTACACATTTGAAGTTATGGAAACACAAATTATATCATCAACTCAAAAATTTGAAGGCATTACTTTATTTGAAAAAAACGATAAAGAAATTAATTTTTTATTGTGTGAAGATAATGATACAGAAGTTTTAGAATCAAAAATTTATAAATTAACACTAAAAAACAACTATGAATCCAATTTTTAATCAAAACATTTTTCTAGTTAAAGAACAAATAGGTATGTTTAAAGCAGCTAATAATTATGATATCTTTAATCCAGAAAATAATGAATTAGTTTTAACATGTAGAGAGCCAAATTTAGGTTTTTTTACAAAACTTTTACGATTTACAGATTATAAAAGAATGACGCCTTTTGATATAGAAATCAGAACTTCTTCTGGCGAATTAACTTTACAAATTAAGAGAGGTGTCACTATTTTTCGTTCAGATATTGATGTTTTTGATGGTGGTGGAAGAAAAATAGGTATTTTTAAACAAAAATTCTTTTCGTTCGGTGGTAGGTTTGAGGTACACGATGTACAAGATAAGCATTTGTGTACGTTACAAGGAAAATGGACAGGCTGGGATTTTAAATTCAGTAAGGATAATAAAGAATTGGCTAATGTTTCCAAAAAATGGGCAGGTTTAGGTAAAGAATTTTTTACAAGCGCAGACAATTATGTTATCAATATTACTAATGTAGCTGAAGACAATTCACTTCGTCCATTGTTAGTAGCTGCCGTAATGTGCATAGATATGGTATTTAAAGAGTAAGAAATATAAATTTCAAAGTTCTACCACAAAGTATAATTAATTAGTGAGTAATTCGCATAGCCACTTATGTGACACTATTACAGAATAAGACAGCATACTTTACAAATAAGGCTCTAAATTTTTAATTTAGAGCCTTTGTTATTATCCTAAAAACGGATAGCTATAATGTTCTGGTGTAACGAAAGTTTCTTTTATTGTTCTAGGGGAAACCCATCGTAATAAGTTTTGTGCAGAACCTGCTTTGTCATTTGTTCCAGAAGCTCTTGCGCCTCCAAATGGTTGCATACCTACAACAGCACCTGTTGGCTTGTCGTTAATATAAAAATTACCTGCTGCATTTTGTAAAGCTACAGTTGCTTCCTCTATTGCATATCTATCAGCGCTTAAAACAGCTCCAGTTAATGCGTATTCAGAGGTTTGGTCAATTAATGTTAATGTTTCAGCCCATTTTGCATCTTCATATACATAAATTGTAATTACAGGTCCAAAAAGCTCTGTTTCCATTGTAGTGTACTTCGGATTTGAAGTTAAAATAACAGTTGGTTCAATAAAATAACCTTTAGATTTATCGTAATTTCCACCAATAATTACTTCTGCATCGGTATCTTTTTTAGCTTGGTCTATAAAACGTGCTAGTTTATCAAATGAACCTTCATGAATTACAGCAGTTATAAAGTTTGAAAAATCTTCTGGCGAACCCATTCTCATAGTGGCAACATCAACAATTAATTGTTCTTTAACTGCTGACCATAAACTTTGCGGAATATATGCTCTTGAAGCAGCAGAACATTTTTGCCCTTGAAATTCAAAAGCTCCACGAGTAATAGCTGTAGTAACTTGTTTTATGTTTGCTGATGGATGTGCAAGTACGAAATCTTTTCCACCTGTTTCACCTACAATTCTTGGGTATGTTTTATAATTATGAATGTTTGTTCCAATTTTTTTCCAAATTTCTTTGAATATAAATGTGGAACCTGTGTAATGAATTCCTGCGAAATCTGGAGACGCCAAAACGGTGTCTGTAATCATAACTGGATCTCCAAAAACAACGTTAATTACGCCGTCTGGAACGCCTGCCTCTTTAAACACATCGATAATAATTTTTGCAGAAAATACTTGGCTATCACTTGGTTTCCATACCACTACATTACCCATTAATGCAGCACTGGCTGGTAAATTTGCAGCAATTGCAGTAAAGTTGAATGGTGTTACAGCATATACAAAACCTTCTAATGGTCTATATTCTACTCGGTTCCACATATCTGAGGTAGATGTGGGTTGGTCTTTATAAATTTGAGTCATGAATTCTACGTTAAAACGTAAAAAGTCAATTAATTCACATGAAGCATCAATTTCTGCTTGGTGTATTGTTTTCGATTGAGCTATCATTGTGGCCGCATTAATTCTTGCTCGATATGGACCAGCAATTAATTCAGCAGCTTTTAAAAAGATTGCAGCCCTTTGTTCCCAAGCCATGTTTGCCCATTTTGTTCTGTTTTCCAACGCATTTGAAATGGCTTTTTCTACATGCGATTTATCGGCTAAATGATAGGTTCCAACTACGTGTTGGTGATCATGTGGTGCCGACATATTTCTCGTGTTTCCAGTATAAATTTCTTCTGAACCAATGTATAAAGGCACATCAATTTTTGAGTCCCACATGTTTTTGTAGGCTTCTAAAACACTTGTTTTTTCTAGAGAATTTGGTGCGTAGCTTTTAACTGGCTCGTTTACTGCTTTTGGTATATTAAAAAATCCTTTTAACATTTATTTGATTATTAGATTATTAGATTGTTAGACAAATTAGATTTTTATATAAAACCTCATACAAAAGTACAAAGGATAAATTGAATTCTAAAATAAATTATTACCTAGAAAGTTTAGATTTGTTTAATTAATCGCAAAAGGAACAACTAATTTAAAAGTAGGAATTTGAACCTTAAAAAAAGTATTATTTGAAAAATTTGCCATAGTGTAAAATCCATTCATTGCACCTAAATTTCCCTTTATCATACACCCAGAGGAATATACATATTTTTTGCCTGGAGCAATTATTGGAGTTTGCCCCACGACACCTTCACCGTTTACAGTTTCTATGTGATTTAATGTATCAAAAATTTCCCAATGTCGTGCCTGTAATTGAACAATATCTGAACTTAAATTTTCAATAGTAATTTGATAGGAAAAGGCATACAACATTTGGTATTCTTTATAGTAAATACCTTCGTAGTTTGTATTGACCGAAATTTTAATATTACTAGTTATTTTAGTGTTCATTTGCTATTTTAGTTTTATCTAAATTATTGAAATTTTTAGCATTTTTAAGAAAATCAATTTATTATGTCAATACTATTTGCTCGTCCGATGCCAATTATTCTATCGTAACGTTCAGCCCCGCCTCTGTAATACACAAGCACAACGTATTCGTTTTCAGTTTGATAAAAATTTCCATCAACTGCATTTTCTTCGTCAATTTGACCTTTGTTATTTACTAATGTATAATTATAATTAGTAAATCCTTGTTTTAACAAAATTGGTTTTTCAAATATTCTAGTATTTGAGTTATATTCCATTTTGTACTCATCAGAAATTTGATAATTATTAAACATACCTGTTACATAAATTGATTTTTCTAACGGATTTACATCTGTCGCTAGTCCAAAATATACCCAACTATAATCTGCTTCAATATTGTTTTGTGTGGTGTTTAAATTGTTGACAAAAAAGTTGCCATTAATATCTGGGAAATAGGTGTAAATTTTATTTTTTCTTTCTTCATTTGTAAATAAAATAGTATTATAAACATCTCCAGAAGTTACTTTAAAAACCGAGTTTGAAGCGCCTCTAATATTTCTGTTTTCGAAATTTAAAAATTCATTTCCTGCCCAAAATTGAGTTTCTTTATTATACCTATAAATAAGTTGGGTACCAATAGTAAATTGCGGCTTTATATTATGAATAGCAGAATTAAATTTTCCGTTTTGGTAGATGGATACTTTTACGTTTTCTTTCGGGTTTTGTAGAGGTTTGTCTTTATAGTCAATAAAAAATTCTATATTTTGTTTTTTATTAACGGTTTCCATATCTCTTGGTCTTTTTATAGTCACTCCTACCGCTGTGTTATCTTCGTAAATAATGAATTTTTTTGAGAACACAATTTCTTGATCTCCATCCAAAATTTTTACAATATAATTTCCGCTTTTTATTATTTGATTGAATTTATTAGGAAAACTCAAGGTATAATGAGAATAAATTTGCAAACAATTTAAAGAATTTTGATAGTTTTGAATCCGCTGATTGTCTAATCCATTTAGGTATTCATTTTTTAGTAATTGACTTGGGGTCCAATCATAATTGTATTGCTCTATTGTATAAAAATAATCCGCTTCATTGCCATACAAATCGTCAAATTGTAAATCGAAGTTTTCGCCTAACTTAAAAAAAGGAATGGTATTGTTTACATTTTGAGTAAAAGAAACAGTTTTAATATTGTATGGCGGAACGACTTCTTTTTCTTGTGAAAAAGCGAAAGCTGTAACCAAAAAAATAATTATTTTTAAATATTGCTTCATAAATATTGTTTTCAATTCATAAAGATATAAAAACTAAATATATTTATTTGTAAACAATAGGAATAATTTCGCCTTTTGCCAAACAAAATTTTTCTACTAAATCTGTAGGAATTGTATTGGTATAATCTACTTCTTCTACACGGAAACCAATACTTCTTAATTTGTCAAAATAATCTCTTCCATATACGCGAACGTGGTCATACTGTCCAAAAATTTTAGCACGCTCTTTTTGATCGGTGATTAAATCATCTGAAAAAGTAACGGCTCTTTTTAAGTCTTGCGGAATTTGGAAAATTCCCATACCGCCAGGTTTCATTACTCTGTACAATTCTTGCATTGCTTTTGTGTCATCAGGAATGTGTTCTAGGACGTGATTGCACAAAATAATGTCGTATGAATTATTTTGAAACGGTAAATTGCAAATATCTGCTTTTACATCAGCCAATGGTGAAAGTAAATCGGTAGTAGTATATTCTAAATTGGTTTGTTTTTTAAAACGTTTGTAAAATTCTTGTTCTGGTGCAAAATGTAAAACTTTTATTTTTTCAGTTGATGTAAAAAAAGGAGTTTCATTTTTAAGATACAGCCATAATAAACGATGTCTTTCTAAAGATAATGTACTCGGCGATAACACGTTATTTCTTTGTGTGCCATATCCGTAAGGTAAAAACATTCGGAAACTTTTTCCATCGATTGGATCCGTAAATTTATTTCCTTTTAAAAGAAAAGCAATAATTGGTCTTGCCACAATACTTAATCTAATTAAGACAGGACGCGGAATGGTATTCAGTATAAATTTAAATATTTTTTTCATAGTTTTTACATAGAGTTTCGCAAAGCAATCACAGAGTTTCGCGAAATTTCTATTTTTTATGTGTTTATAGTATAAGCGGTTTTTCTCTCAATCCATCTTCTTCGTTACTCACAATTCCTAACGCATCATATATATAAGCGAAAGTTGAAAGTAGTTCTGGTTTTCCGTTTACGATGGCTACATCATGTTCAAAGTGTGCAGATGGTTTATTATCTGCTGTAGTAATTGTCCAACCGTCTTTATGTTGTATGATGTTTTTTGTTCCTAAATTTATCATAGGTTCTATGGCAATAACCATACCGTTTACTAATTTTTTTCCTCTACCACGTTTCCCATAATTAGCCACTTCTGGGTCTTCGTGCATTTTTCTACCTATACCATGCCCGCATAATTCGCGAACTACACCATAACCATGACTTTCACAATAGGTTTGAATAGCATATCCAATATCTTCTACACAATTGCCAACTTTGGTTTCTTTAATTCCAATGTATAAAGATTCTTTGGTAACACGTAATAGTTTTTTAGTTTCTTCAGCCACTTCACCCACCTCAAAAGTATAGGCGTGGTCTCCATAAAATCCATTTTTGAAACTTCCACAATCCACAGAAATAATATCACCGTCTTGTAAAGGAAAATTATTAGGAATACCATGAACTACTTGTGTATTCGGACTCATACATAACGAATTTGGAAAGCCGTACATGCCTAAAAATGCAGGTTCTGCACCATGGTCCCGAATAAATTCTTCGGCTAATTTGTCTAAATATAATGTTGTTACACCCGGCTTAATTTCTTTTGCAATCATGCCTAATGTTTTAGAAACAATTAGTGCGCTTTCACGCATTAATTCTATTTCTTCTGCAGTTTTAATTACAATCATTTTCTTGGAATTGAGACTACAAAAGTAAAAAATTAATCTGGATTTGCTATTGTTTTGAATAAATCGGCATTGGATATGTAGAACCTGTTTTCAATTATGATTTTTGATAATTGCGCAATAACTAAGTTGTTTTCTCTAGTATTAATTAAAAACAAGGAACTTTCACCCATAGTAAAAAGCCGTTCTTCAGAATTTAATAACGTCGAATTGTCTTTCACTAAGTCTGTTATTAGATTTTCTTGTTTTTTTAAGGATTGAATTTCTGCTTTTTGAGATTCAATTTTATTTAACAATTGTTCTCTTTCAAAACTTAACCCAAATTTTTCCGTTTCAATTTTTTGTTTTGTAAGTTTTAAACTACCGCGTTCTTTTCTTAAAAATAATGGGATGGCAAAATTCACTCCAAATTTATAATCTTGAAATCGAAATTCTTGAAATTGATTAGGATTTGATAAATAATTGTATCCCACATCTATTTTTGGGAGTAATTGATTTGCCTTTAATCTTCTATCAACTTCAAGCATATTAATCTTGTAATTAATGGCATTAATTTTAGGATGATTTTCTGCCTGAAAGTTTACTAAGTTTAATTCGTTTGTGTTTAAATAATCTTGTATGTTTTTAAATAAATTTATTTCAGGATACATGTTTTCTTCTAATTCAATAGGAATAGAGTTGTTTGTCCATAAAAAATTTGATAGCTCTAAACGTGCTTTAGTTAATTTTAATAATGCATCTTCTTTGTTTAGTTTTCTATTTTTAACAATTATATTTGCTTCTACACTATCTATAGCTGCTTTGTCACCTTGTTCAATTAACGTTTTTATACCATTTAATCTTATTTCCGCATTTTTTAAATAAGTATCATATAAGGTAAATTCGTCATAATTTTTTTTCCAGTTAAAATATGAAATTGCCGCTTGATGTAATACTAAAGTGGCTTGTAATTTTCTTTCAGCAGTACTTAAATTGATGTTTATTTTTGCTTTACGTAAATCGGCCATTCGCTGGTTTATTAAAAACCCTTGTAAAAGTGGTACCGAAATGCCAGCATAATTTAACCCTTCGGTTGGCATTGTGTTTTCTGGGTTTAAAAACACTCCGTTTGTACTATCAAAGCCTCCTTTTATTTCTATTCCATACCACGTTGGAATTTTGAAGCCTCCATTAAAAACGGAATAATAATTTTTGTTGTCAAATTCTTTACTGCTAAAATCAGCCTCAATTTTAGGATCAAAAGCGCCGCGTGCCATTAATAAATTGGCTTGAGCTTGCGAAATTTCTAAATCTGCTATTTTTACAAGTGGATGAAATTTTTTCACCATTGCTAAATATTCGTTAAAAGACATTTCGCTAGTTCCTTGAGCATTTACTAGATTTAAAGCTAAAAATACGATAAAAAAGTAGGCTTTCATTTTTGTATTATTTTTCAGAAACATCTTTTTTTTCCTCTTTAGTGATTTTGTAATAATTTGGTGGAAATCCATTTAGCGTTCGCCAAATTTCATACCAAATAGAAACTTCATTTAATAACGCCATTGTTTGAGCGCCTGAACCAATACTTAGTTCTTTTGGCCAATCGTGTTTGTCGTTTTCATCTGGTGCTATCAATATTCTGTACTTTCCATTATCTGAAATAAAATTCTCTATAGCAACAATTTTTCCTCCAAACGTTCCGTAAGATAAATTTGGCCATCCAGAAAATACGATAGTGGGCCATCCATCAAACCAGACGCGAACTTTTTCTCCTTTTTTAATTAATGGAAAATCATTTGGTGAAACATAAGTTTCTACTGCAATATCATATTTACCTGGCATAATGCTAACAATGGGAGTGCCTTCTTTAATATTTTCACCTAATCCAGATTTTAATGCTCGGTTTAAATAGCCACTTTGCGGTGCCTTAATGTAATACATTCCGTTTCTAATTTTGTAATTTTGATACTGATTTTCTAGCTTATTCACTTGTGCTTTTGTGTCGTATTTATTACTTTGAGCCGTAAATTGATCACTTTGGGCTTTTGAAAATTTCTCAGAATATTCTGCATTAATTCTGTTAATTTCAACTTTAGCATTTAATAATTCGTTTTCACTGCTTAACAGTTTGTTTTCTTGTGTAATTATTTTTGCTTCAATTTCTTGGAGTTTTAATCTTTTTTCTTCTACATCAGTTAGCGGTTTTAGTCCTTCTTTATTTAATTGAACTGCACGTTTAAACTGAGTATTAGCTATTCTTATTTGTGTTTTTATAGCTTCTAAATCCATACTATCACTTTTTATTTTAAGAATAGCCTGTTTTATCTTGTTTTTTGCTTGTTTTGTTTTTAAGTTTCTTTCATTGTTAATAGCACCCATTTGAGTATCTAATGCGCTTACTTTACCCTCATATGAAGCTACAGCATCTACTTTAGCATTCATTTGATTTTTTGTGTTTTCAACTAAATTTGGATCTAAATAATCTTCTTTTATTTCCGAAATAAATAAAATAGTATCCCCTTTTTCTACGTAATCACCCTCATTTACATACCATTTTTCAATTCTTCCCGAAATTAATGATTGAATGGTTTGTGGACGTTGATTGGGTTTTAATGTAGTTACTGCTCCGGATCCTGATATATTTTGTGTCCATGGCAAAAATAATACGATTATACAAATACCCGAAAATACTAATAATAGTCTATTTAATATTTTATAATGTTTTGTATTACTCAAATGTTTAACAGCACTGTGCTTTTCAATATTTGAAACGTTTATGCTGTTTTTATTAGAAATATTTAGCATAATTATATTTTTTTAAAGTCGTTAATTATCTTTCCTTGATCTAGTTTAATTATTCGGGTACATTTTTCTCTAAAATAGTCGTTTTTAGAAATTGCTATTATGGTCCATTTCTGATTTTCATCTAAAATGAAATCTATAATCTTTTTTGCTGTTTCAGAATCTGTTTTATCTAGTGCATTTTCAAAAAATAGAATGCGAGGTTCATTTATTATACTTCTAGCTAGTAATATTTTTTGCATATTAGAAGATGAAAGTTGCTTGCCATCTGAAGTTATTGGAGTTTGTAGGCCTAGTGGAAGGGTTTTTATAAACGAGGTTAATTGTACTCCATCTAAAGCCCATTTAAGTTTACTGTTTTCAATTTCTTTATTGTTAAAAGTTATATTTTCTAAAATAGTCCCTTCAAAAAGTGTCTCTCCGTACAATATACTACCAAAATGTTTTCGGTATTCGTTGATATTTATTTTGTTATATGTGTCGTCATTTATAGTGAAATGTCCGTTAGTAGGACTTAGCAATCCTGTCAGTACTCTTATTAATGTTGTTTTTCCAGAGCCATTTTCACCTTCAATTATTATTTTTTCACCTTGACTAATCTCTAAGTTTATGTCTTCCAAAACAGTGTCTTTTTCATAATCAAATGTAAAGTCAACATGTTCCATAGATATCGATAAGTTTAAAATGCAAGAATTATTTTGTAATTCAGCTGAATTATTATTTTCAAGTTCTAAATCTGTAATTTGTCCAATTTTTTCTACGGAAGTTAGTACATCATAGAATGTTTCTAAACCTAAAATTATTTTTTCAACAGAATTAATTACCAATAAAATAATAATTTCTGCAGCCACAAATTGTCCAATATTCATTTGCTGATTGATTACTAAAAATCCGCCAATAAGAAGTAAACTCGAAGTAATTAGTGCTTTAAAAACCAATAGTTGTGAAAACTGTCTTTTTATGATACTAAAATGTTTTTCTCTGTATCCTAAATAGTTGTTAACTAATGTATTGTTTTTTTCCAATGCAAATTCAAGATGATTTGGGTTTTTAAAACTAAAATTATTTTTTGCCAATTCTAATAACCAGTTAGCTACTTTATACTTTGATTTTGACTCTTTTAAACTGGTGTCCAAACCACTTTGATAGGAAAATTTAAAAATTAAATATAATAGTATAGCTAAAAAAATGCCAAATAATATAAAAAATGAGTGATATAGAGAAAGTAAGATTATTCCAAAAAATATTTGTAAAAATGCAGAGGAAAAATCAATAAGTAATTTTGAGGTGCCTTTTTGTATAGAAATTGTATCGAAAAATCGATTTGCCAATTCAGACGTTTGCGAATTATGAATTTCATTAAATTTTAGTTTTGGAATTCTATATGCAAATTCGAATGCAGAACGAATAAATATCTTTTGTTGTAAGTTTTCTGAAATTCGTAATTGCATTAACGATAATAATCCTGCAAAAATTACTCCAATAACCACTAAAACTACCAATACTATCCAAGAAACGCTTATTCTACCAGCTTGAATAAAGTTAATAATCGCTTGTATTCCAAGAGGTAAAGACAAACTAATTAGACCAGAGAAAATGGCATATGAGAATATTTGTATTATATCTTTTCTATCTAATTTTAACAGATTGATGTATCTTTTTAATGGTGTCATAATTATTGTTTTAATAGGTTTTCAATTAAGTGAACGTAAAACGCTGTAGGACTTACTTCTTCATTACAATTGGTTATTGTTTTTAAATGATTTTTTAAAAAATGCTGATGTAATGATCCCTCTATCATAGAGGAAACCAAACTTTTTGCATAG
>JBIPOM010000152.1:0-5192 GCA_044379175.1 Flavobacterium sp.
AATTAAAGTGATTAAAGAATAATTATTTTCAAATAATATTTTACTTAAAAGTCCCGATTTATCGGGACTTTTTTGTTTTTATATATATCTTTGTTCTTATAAAACAAGACCATGCTATTTTCTTTAATTATACCTATCTTTAATAGACCTGATGAAATTGACGAACTTTTAGAAAGTTTATCGAAACAAACCTATACTGCTAGTTACGAAATAGTAATTATTGAGGATGGCTCTACAGTTACTTGTGAGCACGTTATTCAAAAATATATAGATTTAAATGTTAGTTACTATTTTAAACCAAATTCTGGACCAGGAGATTCTAGAAATTTTGGTATGAATGTAGCCAAAGGAGACTATTTTATAATTTTAGACTCAGATTGCATAATTCCATCTAATTACTTACAAATTGTTGATGAAGAATTAAAAACAGATTTTGTAGATTGTTTTGGTGGTCCAGATGCGGCATTAGATTCTTTTTCTAATGTACAGAAGGCTATAAATTTTACTATGACTTCTTTATTAACTACTGGTGGAATTAGAGGCGGTAGTGAAAAACTAGATAAATTTCAGCCCAGAAGTTTTAATATGGGCTTATCAAAAAAAGCATTTGAAGTATCAAAAGGTTTTGGAAATATTCATCCTGGCGAAGATCCTGATTTGTCTATTCGGTTATGGAAATTAGGGTATAAAACAAAATTAATAGCTAAAGCTTTTGTATATCATAAACGAAGAATAGATTGGAATAAGTTTTATACACAAGTGAACAAATTTGGTTTAGCAAGACCAATCTTAAATTCATGGTATCCAGAATATTCAAAAATAACATTTTGGTTTCCAAGTTTGTTTTTATTAGGGTTTTTAATTTCAGTACTATCTTTGTTGTTAAACTTTCCTTACTTTTTATACTTCTATATAATTTATTTTTTAATATTGTTTTTTACTTCATTTAAACAAAATAAATCCATTAAAATAGCGTTCTTTAGTTTGGTTGCAACTTTTATTCAGTTTTATGGTTATGGAAAAGGGTTTTTACAATCCTATATTAAAATACATATTTTAAAACAACAAGCAGAGATTGCCTTCCCAAAACTTTTTTTTAAAAGATAAAATGACAAAAATCATTGGACTTACTGGTGGTATTGGAGTAGGTAAAACTACCGTTGCTAAGTATTTTGCTGCAAAGGGAATTCCTGTTTATGTAGCTGATGAAGCGGCCAGAATAATAATGAATTCTAAAGAAGTAATTGAAGAAGTGCAAGCACTTTTTTTGCAAAATGTGATTAATGAAAATGGGCAACTTAATAGAAGTTATATTCGTGAATTGGTGTTTTCAGACAAAAATATGTTAGATAAACTCAATTCAATTATCCATCCAAAAGTTAAAATTCATTTTGAAAAATGGTTGCAGCAGCATCAAAATGTTCCTTTTATTATTAAAGAAGTAGCGATTTTATTTGAAACAAATGGTCAAATTTACTGTGACGCAACGATTTTAGTCACAGCTTCTTTGGAAACCCGTTTGAAACGCGTAACAAAAAGAGATGCTACTTCTAGGGAAAGTGTTTTACAAATAATTGCTAACCAACTTCCTGAAGAACAGAAAATTAAATTAGCATCATATATAATCGAGAATGAAATTTTGAAGAATACATATAAAACAATCGATATTATAATAAATAAATTAAAAAAAAATTAAAATTTAACATATTTGTTAAATATTGGTTAATTGTTTCTCATGTTGTTAATTCCACCTTAACTTTGTTATAATGAATAAAACGAGGTTTAGAATATTAGTTTTTTTAATGAGTATTTCTTTGATAGGAATTATTTTAGTTCAATTGTATTGGATAAATAGTTCTTTTCAAAAAAATGACGATCAGTTTAAGCATCATGCTTTAGTAGTATTAAATAACGTTTCTGAAAAACTTAATAATAAAGAAATGGTTGATTTCTATACTTCTTATAAAAAATTTAAAGATAGTACTGGAAAAGAACCTTTGCAAGAACAACTAAGACAACTCTTTTATTACGAAAAGGATTCCAACACAAAAGAAGTTTTAATTTATTCTAATACTATTATTCCAGAAGATTTTGGCATTGATGGTTCGTTTTTTGATAAAAATGCAGGTTCTATCAAAATCAGAGATTTTCAAGCTAAAAGAAAAACACATATTTACAACGACAATTCTCTTGAAGGTAGTTCTTCAAAAATGGGAGCAAAGCCAAATGTTAGCATTGAAAAAAACGGAAAATTAGGCATACTAGACAGAGTTCAATTCGAACTATTGTTTCGTGATATTGTTTCACAACGTCAAATACACAAAAGATTATCTTCAAAATTAGTTAATGATGTCTTAAATTTTGAATTATATAAATCTGAATTAAAGACGCCTTATGAATTTGCAGTTTATAAAAATGGTTTGGCAACCAAAATTAAATCTGAAGAGTTTAGGTATGATAAATGTACAACATATAGTGTACCAATTTTATTAGATGCAGATGGAAAAACAGCGTACACATTACTACTTAGATTTCCTAATAAAACAAACTTCGTATTTTCTTCAATGTTGCCAATGACAATTTTGACCTTGTTATTTGTGGTAATAATTTTGGTAACTTACACAAGTGCTTTAAAACAGTTAATCATGCAAAAACAAATTTCTGAAATAAAAACAGATTTTATAAACAATATGACACATGAATTTAAAACACCTATTGCCACTATAAACCTTGCACTTGACGCTATAAAAAATCCGAAAATTATAGATGATAAAGAAAAAGTTCAGAAATATCTTCAAATGATTAAAGATGAAAACAAACGAATGCATGCCCAAGTTGAAAATGTGCTTAGAATTTCAAAATTAGAAAGAAACGAATTAAATATTAATAAAGAACCCCAAGAAATAACCGATTTTATTGAGGATGCTATAGATCATGTAAGTTTAATTTTAGAAGATAGGGATGGAGAAATCCATACCCATTTTAATGCCACTAGAACTACAGTACTATTAAATGATATACATTTTACAAATGTATTGGTTAATATTTTGGATAATGCAATGAAATATGCCACAGAGAAACCAATTATTAATCTTTATACTGAAAATATTAAAGACTATGTACTTATTAAAATAGAAGATAACGGAATTGGAATGTCAAAAGCAGTTCAGAAAAAAGTTTTTGAAAAATTTTTTAGAGAGCATACTGGTGATTTACATAATGTTAAAGGTCATGGTTTAGGTTTAGCATACGTAAAACAAATTATCGACGACCATAATGGCGAGGTTTTTGTTGAAAGTGAAAAAGGAAAAGGTAGTACATTTATAATTAAATTGCCATTAATAAATTAAGATATGGAAGCAAAGAAAATTTTATTAGTAGAAGATGATCCAAATTTCGGATCGGTCTTAAGAGATTATTTATCATTAAATGATTTTGTGGTTACGCTTGCCAAAAATGGTATGGAAGGTTTTGAAAAATTCAAAAAAGATACTTACGATTTATGTATCTTAGATGTAATGATGCCTTATAAAGATGGGTACACGTTAGCGAGAGAAATTAGAGAGAGAAATACTGAAGTTCCAATTATTTTTTTAACTGCAAAAACATTAAAGGAAGATGTTTTAAAAGGTTATAAAGTAGGCGCTGACGATTATTTAAACAAACCGTTTGATTCAGAAGTGTTATTAATGAAAATCAAAGCGATTATTCAAAGAAAAGCATCTGAAACAAAACCAGATTCAACTATTTTTGAGTTCACTATTGGTAAGTTCCATTTAAATTCTAAATTGCGATTTTTAACTTTTGATAATCAAGAGCCTATTAAATTATCTCCAAAAGAATCTGAATTGTTAAAAATGTTAGCCCTCCATGAAAATGATTTAATGCCAAGAGAATTAGCATTAACAAAAATTTGGAGAGACGATAATTATTTCACATCAAGAAGTATGGACGTGTATATAGCTAAACTTAGAAAATATCTAAAATTAGATGAACGTGTAGAAATTTTGAATATACACGGAGAAGGTTTTCGTTTAGTAATAAATTCATAAAAAAAAAGGCTACCATTTGGTAGCTTTTTTCATTAAAACTGCCAGCAAATAATTTGTGTTGTTTTGTTTCCGTTTGTTAAATGAAGTGTAGTACTGTTTTTAACTTCTATTTTCTTCATTTGTTTGTACAACGGCTTCAAGTTTGATTTCTTTGAAACAATAGCACTAAACCATTTACATTGACTTTTAAAGTGAACACTTTCATAAATCATGTTGGTTATAAAAGCCAATTCGCCACCTTCGCACCATAATTCGTTATTCTGACCACTGAAATTTAAAACGGGTTTGTTAGTCATTTTCTGACCTAAATTTTTGTTTTTTCGTAACGAACCTTTAGCCGCTTCTTCCGCAGAGGAATGGAAGGGCGGGTTGCAAATAACAAAATCAAAAACTTCTTCCGATTCTAATATATATTTTAATACATTTCGTTTATTATCGTTAAATCGAATAGTTACGTTTTCGTTTAATTTCGGATTTTTACTTAAAATGGTTTCTGCAGATAGTAAAGATTGTTTGTCCACTTCTGTTCCAACGAAAGTCCAACCATACTCATGATTTCCAATAATTGGATAAATACAATTTGCGCCAACGCCAATATCTAAAATTCTAACTGTATTTCCAGTTGGAACCACGCCACCATTTGAAGTAGCTAAAAGGTCAGCAATATGATGAATGTATTCGGCTCTACCTGGAATTGGAGGGCATAAGTTGGTTTTTGGGATGTTCCAATATTCTAAATTGTAAAAATGCATTAACAAGGCTTTGTTTAAGGCTTTTACAGCAATTGGATTAGAAAAATCAATAGACTTTTCTCCTGCATTATTTAAGAATAAATGTAAGTTTAAATCGGGATGCGTTTTGATTAATTGAGCAAAGTCATATCTGCCAATATGTTTGTTTCTTGGGTGTAAACCTTCAAAAGAAAGGTTTGTTTCATTGTTTTCCATATACTCTTGTAAGTGGCAAATTTACAATTAATAATACAGATTTGCATTATGATAAGAAACAAAAAATCCCAACCTTTAGATTGGGATTTTGTATAAGTAAGATATAAATATGATTAAACGTTGATTATTTCACTTTATTTACGATAGCTGCAAATGCTTCTGAGTGGTTCATAGCTAAATCGGCAAGAACTTT
>JBIPOM010000153.1:0-5179 GCA_044379175.1 Flavobacterium sp.
ATCCGATTTGCGTGAGTGATAGGAGTGGAAATCCTTTTTTTGTGGCTTTTTTCAAGACATAAAAAAAGATTGTAACGGATAGCACGACCTGAAAGGGCACGCCCAAAGAAAACAAGTATGTCTGATAGAAAAAAAGTAGCGTTTTATACACTGGGTTGTAAACTGAATTTTTCGGAAACTTCTACTATTGCCAGAAACTTCAATGATGAAGGTTTTGACAGAGTGGATTTTGAAGATGTAGCCGATATTTACGTAATTAACACGTGTTCTGTAACAGAAAATGCCGATAAGCAGTTTAAACAAGTGGTAAAAAAAGCGATGAAACTAAACGACAAAGCATTTGTTGCCGCCGTGGGTTGTTATGCCCAACTAAAACCTGAAGAATTAGCCGCAGTTGATGGTGTAGATTTGGTTTTGGGTGCAACAGAAAAATTTAAAATTACCGATTACATTAACGACCTATCGAAAAACGATATGGGCGAAGTGCACAGTTGCGAAATTGAAGAAGCCGATTTTTATGTAGGCAGTTATTCCATTGGCGACAGAACTCGAGCTTTCTTAAAAGTGCAAGATGGTTGCGATTATAAATGTACGTATTGTACAATTCCTTTAGCACGTGGGATTTCGAGAAGTGATGCTTTGGAAAATGTATTGAAAAATGCAAAAGAAATTTCGGAACAAAACATTAAAGAAATTGTATTAACTGGTGTAAACATCGGCGATTACGGAAAAGGCGAATTTGGAAACAAAAAACATGAACATACGTTTTTAGAATTGGTACAAGAATTAGACAAAGTAGAAGGCATTGAAAGACTAAGAATTTCAAGCATTGAGCCTAATTTACTAAAAAACGAAACCATAGAATTTGTAAGTAAAAGTAGAACGTTTGTACCTCATTTTCATATTCCCTTACAAAGTGGAAGCAATGAAATTTTAGGAAAAATGAAGCGTCGTTACCAACGTGAAATTTATACGGAACGCGTACATAAAATTAAAGAAGTAATGCCACACGCGTGTATTGGTGTGGATGTTATTGTTGGATTTCCAGGCGAAACCGACGAACACTTTTTAGAAACGTATAATTATTTAAATGAAATGAATATTTCGTATTTGCACGTATTTACATACAGTGAGCGCGACAATACGGAAGCTGCAAATATGCCAGGCGTTGTACCCGCTAACATAAGAAGTAAACGTAGTAAAATGCTACGCGGCCTTTCTGTAAAAAAACGCAGGGCATATTATGAAAGTCAAATTGGTACTACTCGCACTGTACTATTTGAAAACGAAAATAAAGAAGGTTACATTACAGGTTTTACCGAAAACTACGTAAAAGTAAAAACACCTTGGAACCCAGAATTAACGAACACGTTACACAAAATTACACTTACAAAAATTGACGATGATGGTTTAGTAAGAATGGAATTTGTGAATGTGCCAGTGTAAGTTTTCTTTAGACCTTAATTTCGTAATAAACACCGCTGCTAAAAGGCGTAAAACTTTGAGCTACAAAAATTAAACACAACATAAATAAACAAAAAAATGGGAATATTTTCATCATTACTAGGTAACGCAGGAGCCGTCAGCCATGAAGATTTAGTAAAAAAATACGGTCAATTATTAACCGATTCAGAAGAAATAGAATTAGGGTTTAAGTTGGTTCGTGATACTTTTATTTTTACCAACAAACGTCTAATTTTAGTTGATGTGCAAGGCCTTACTGGAAGCAAAACGGAATACAAATCGATAGGCTATAAAAGTATTTCACGCTTCAGCATTGAAACTGCTGGAACATTTGACTTGGAAGCAGAATTGAAAATTTGGATTTCTAGTGAAGTACAGCCAAGCATAGTAAAACAATTTAACAAAGGCGTTAATGTATATGACGTACAGAAGGTTTTAGCACATCATGTTTTGAAATAAAATATAAATAACTCCAATTGCAAATTGCAAAAAAATAAAATAACATTTATAAAACATAATTCATTAAATTATGAAAAACACATTATTATTTTTGACATTCATTTTATTTTCAAAAAGTATTTTTTCTCAAAATGAAGCAATAGATTTAAACGATAAAGGTATCGAATTTGCTAAAAAAGGAAAACTAGATAAAGCATTTGAATTATTTGATAAGATAATTAAAACATATCCAGAATATTCAAAAGCGTATTCAAACAGAGCTAATATTTACAGATTACAAAAAAAATATAATCTTGCCATAATTGATTTTTCAAAATCCATAGAATTAGCACCAGACAATTTGGATATAATTTACTCAAGAGCAAATACTTATTTAGACTCAAAAGATTTTCAAAATGCTATTAAAGATTATTCTACAATAATAAGTAAAATGCCTTCATTCGAAAACATCTATTTTGATAGAGCTTATGCTTTTATTAGAATTGAAAATTATATTGAGGCGAAAAATGATTTAGAATCCCAACTAAAATTAAATCCTAATGATTTTAAGTCGCTTGCCAATTTAATCAACTTGAAGAAAAAATTAAAACTTTATGATGAAGCCTTACTTGATTATGATAAAATTTTGAAACAATTTCCAAACCAACCTGACTTACATATTGTTTATAATAATAGATCTACTTTATATCAAGATTTAAATCAAAATGAAAAAGCACTTGTAGATGCTAATATGGCAATAGAAATTAAAGCAGATTACGATCTAGGACTTTTTAATAGAGCTGGAATTTATTTGAAACTTGGTGATGAAAAAAATGCTTGTTTTGATTTCAGTAAAGCAAAAAAATTAGGTCTTGAAGAAAACAAACATTTTAAAGTAGATGAAGATTATGAAAATTTAGTAAAACTTTGTAAGTAATTTCAGCTAGTAAAGTTCCTAAACTTTTTATATAACGACTTAGAGACCTGACAGGTTACAAACCTGTCAGGTCTAAAGAAATAAAAACCTATTTTAAAGTAAAAGCAAACCTGAATTTCGCAATAAACTTATTTGTTTTGAAAACCAAAATAATTCAAAATCTTCAAATTGAGATTCGAAGTCCATTTTAATATCTTTTAATAAAAGTGGTTGGTTTGAAACTGATTTTATGGTTTTTAGTAGCCAATTTGCTTGGTCTTTTTCTAAAGAAATTTCAAGTGTTTCCGTTTTAAAATGAAACGACAACTGCGCCATTTCCCAAGTATGTCCTTTTTTAGATTTTGTAAAATAATTTACAATTGGCAAATTACCTATCCAAATGAGTTTAGCATTTGGCTTTAAAGAAAAATCTGTAGTTTCAAAAATGGCATTTTCTATGAAATCTGGTGATATCTTAGTGTTTGGAATCTTAAAATCAAACCACTCTTGCAAATCATAATCGAAACACATCCCGTGCATATAATTGAATAACGATTTTTTTAACCCAAAACTAAACTTATCGTGATTGATACCTGTTTTATCCTTAAACTGGATGTCGTTATTTGCAAAAGTAATTTCATTTTGTTGAGGAATTACGCCAAATTCGTCTGGATTTAATCCTACAGGAGAATGAGCCGTCATAGCAAATTGATGCCAAAATCCAGATTGAATTGTACCAATTTGAAATAATTGTCGCACCATTTCTAAACTATCTACGGTTTCTTGAATGGTTTGTGTAGGATAACCGTACATTAAATACGCGTGTACCATAATTCCAGCTTCGGTAAAATAATTCGTGACTTTAGCTACTTGTTCAACCGTTACCCCTTTTTTAATTAATTCTAATAATCTATCTGAAGCCACTTCTAATCCACCAGAAACCGCGATACAACCCGAAGCTTTTAACAAAATGCACAAATCTTTTGTGAAACTTTTCTCGAAGCGAATGTTTGTCCACCAAGAAACCACTAATTTACGTTTAAGAATTTCCAAAGCGACTTCACGCATTAAAGCTGGTGGTGCCGCTTCATCTACAAAATGAAAACCTGTTTCACCTGTTTGCGCAATTAGTTCTTCCATTCTATCCACAAGAATTTTTGCTGCAACAGGTTCATAAATTTTTATATAATCTAACGAAACATCACAAAAAGTACATTTTCCCCAATAACAGCCGTGCGCCATCGTAAGTTTATTCCAACGACCATCGCTCCATAAACTATGCATTGGGTTGGCAATTTCAATAACTGAAATGTATTTATCCAAAAATAAATCTGAATAATCTGGTGTGCCAACATCTGATTGCTTGTAGTCTGTTTTAGTAGTGTTATTTTTATAAACAACTTCATTATTTTCTAAAACAAACGTCCTTTTGAACTCATTGGAATTTGGAATTTTAACATTGGAATTTAAAAGCTCCACTGGTAATTCGCCATCATCAAGCGTAATAAAATCGAAAAACTCAAACACTCTTTTGTCCTTTAGACTTCTTAATTCTGTATTTGGAAAGCCACCACCCATAGCAATTTTAACTAATGGATAATGCAATTTTATATATTGCGCACATCGGAAAGCGCTATATAAATTTCCTGGAAAAGGCACAGAAATTAACATCAAATTCGGTTGAACTTTCTTAACTTTTTCCTCTAAAATTTTAAGCGTAATTTTGTCAATATGCGTGATTTCATTTTTTAATTCGTCATATAATTCATCAAATGAATTGGCACTTCTTCCCAATCGTTCTGCATAACGACTAAATCCGAAATTTTCATCTACGCATTCCACAATAAAATCCGAAATATCTTCTAAATACAAAGTGGCCAAATGTTTTGCTTTGTCTTGCATACCCATATTTCCAAAAGCCCATTCCATATCGTCTAATTGATTGAAACGAGACGCTTCGGGTAAAAAATTTCTACTACAAATTTGGCGAGCTAACGTGGAATTCTTTCCTTGAAGAAAAGCGATTACAGCGTCAATTGTAGTGATATAATCATCCCAAAGTGTATGAATTCGTTGCGAATTTTCTGAAAATTGAATTATTTCACCTTTAGGAATTAAGGAACTCAACCCATTTTTTGAAAACAATTCTAATATCACTTCAATACCTAAATCCATTTGAAAAGCGGAAATACTTTTCGTGTTTAGAAACCCTTTGATATAAGCCGTTGCGGGATAAGGCGTATTCAATTGGGTAAATGGTGGCGTGATTAAAAGTAGGTCTGACAAGGTGAAATGTTTTTACAAAGATAAAAATTAATTGTAGATGACGAAAAATGATTATTTTTGTAAAAAAAATTATGC
>JBIPOM010000265.1:0-2849 GCA_044379175.1 Flavobacterium sp.
GTTGTCGGCACAGTTAACACTTGAGTTCACTTTTGCACCGAGATATTGCGACCACGGAGTAACTTGCACAGAAAGTGAATCACGAATCTGACCAGGTCCAGGCGTTCCAGCTGTTGCTAGTTCGCTACCCGTTACAACAACTGCAACTGTTGGAGACTGATAAACCGAAACTTCATCGATACCTGAGCTAGCAGCTAGACCGGCAATTGCTGGAGTTAGTAATGTTCCAGCGGCCGCAATACTTTCGCCGGCAAGGGCTTCATCACCTGGTTGGCGGATGTGTTGGCCAGGTGTGAACGAGCTTTTACTGGCCACATCGCCTTCAAAAAGGGTTGCCATTTCTTGTGGAATAACAAACGAACAATGCGGCGGTAGGTGAGCGCCAGTGCTTACCTTTAGTGCACAGCCGGTTTCTAAGTAAGGCAGAAAATTTCCGGCATGTAGCTCGCCAACGATTCGCCATGGGCCTTGTCCAAATACTGCGTAGCCATCCATCATTGCGGTGTGGGCCGGTGGCAGATCAATGTCTGAAGTTAAGTCCTGCGCCAAGACCATGTTTATTGCTTGCGCTAGTGGCAACTGGACCGCAGATTTAGGAACCACGGATTCGAAGCTCAGCGCTAAGGCTAAGTCCCATTCCACATTGTGATTAATCTCCGCTGACATAGTCACAATCTACCGAACTCATGTCATGCTTTATAACTATGAGCACCGGTAATGCATCGATTCCTGATTCGATCATTGTTGCTGGTGGCAGTGCAACGCGCATGGGTGGCGTAGATAAGGCAATGTTGCCACTTGGGTTAGGTGGCAATGCACTGATTGCAGATGTGATCCAATCCTGTCCTGGGAAAGTTTTCATAGTGGGTTACCCACGCGAAATCGGAACCGTTGCGAATGAATCAGTTACCTGGGTTCCGGATTTGAATCCAGGCGGAGGGCCTGCAGCTGGTATTTGGTCTGGACTGACAAGCGTGACTAGTGAATATGTCTTCATTTCGGCGGCAGACCAGACGCTTTCCAGTGACACTGTTTCGACATTGATTGCAGCTGCGCTTGGCAGAGATGGCGCTTGGGCGATTCGAAGTGATGGTAATGGTCAACCATTGTGTGCCTGTGTTCGCACTGAATTGTTGCGGGACTTGCTGACTTCAACCCAAGGTGTAAACCAGTCACCACTAAGGCTTTTGTCGAGCCTCCAGATGGTTGGTGTAAACGTGAATCCAGATCAAGTTGTTGACTTTGATACGTGGCAAGATGTTGCTAAGGCAGTAAACGGAAGCGAAGCAATGGATCAAATTACTCAAATGTGGATGACTCGAGTAGCAACCTTGCTTGACGTTGATCCACACGAAGTTCTGACATCTGAGTTGTTGGATTTAACTCGGGAAGTAGCTCACGGAGTCGAACGTAAGTCAGCGCCGCTAACCACTTTCTTACTTGGCTATGCCGCAGGAAAAGATTCCTTAAAGCCTGAAGAAGTTCATAAGTTAATCGAGACCGTTTCAAATGCGGTAGCAGAATGGCAAATCGTTGACTAGCCAAGAACCGATGAATCCATCCCAGCGGATTCAAGTTTTAAAAACTAAATCCAACACCACCGTTAGTGATCATGTGGTTGGGGAAGAGCCACTTGAGATTCGAATTGATGGCGGTGCAGGCTTGCAGCAGTTAGCTATAACTATGCGAACACCTGGCGCAGACATTGAATTGGGTGCAGGCTTTCTTTGGACCGAGGGTTTGTTACGCACTAGGGAAGATTTGATTGGCATCACAACTTGTAAAGATAAAGAGTTAACTCCACGCGAGCAAGAAAATGTGATTGTGGCTCGAGTTGTCCCAGATGCTCCTGCCGTTACGCGCACTCTTGAAAGACGTTTTACAATTTCTAGTGCCTGTGGCGTATGTGGCTCTACCCACATTGATGATTTGCGTACCAGAGGCTGCTCCAATGTTGCTGCACCTGGCATTTCGGAATCAGAATTGTTGAAGTTGCCAGAGTTGATGCGACCCAAGCAAAAGATTTTTGACAAGACTGGTGGACTTCATGCAGCCGGCCTGTTTGATCCGCAAGGAAAGTTGATTGTGGTTAGGGAAGATGTAGGAAGGCATAACGCAGTAGATAAAGTCATCGGCTATGCCTTAATGAATGACTTACTTCCGCTTGATGGCTATTCATTGGCGATTTCTGGTCGCGGCGGTTTTGAAATCATTCAAAAGGCAATTGCGGCAAGAATCTCTGCTGTGGTTGCGGTGTCAGCGCCAACATCATTAGCCGTTGAAACTGCACGTGAATTTGGATTAACTCTTTATGGATTTACCCGGGAAGATTCAGCGACTAAGTATTCGCCAGCGCCGAAAACCGGTAATAACTAGAAGTTAACAGGTGCACTTACCAATACATTCGCAGTCATCGCATGCGAGTTCACCAGCCCATGCCTCCCTACCTTCCATGATGGCGAAAACTGCAATCACCAAACTGGCCACACTGTCTACCCAGTTCCAGCTGAAGAAATAGAACGTAACTAGTCCAGCCAAGGTTGAGACAGAAAGCCAAGCACAAAGTTGCGTCTCCTTTGCGTCTGCCATTAGCAATCGAGATCCCAGTTTTCGACCAGTTGACATTTTTAGGTGAGCTAGGAAAGGCATGATGATTACGGATAGAGAAGTTAGAGCAATACCGATAACACTTACTTCCGAAGTGCTTTCAGTGAGTAGGTTTCGGACGCTGGAAAATGTGACGTAAGCAGCTAACAAAAAGAATGTAACGCCAATTAGTTTTAATGCTTTGCGCTCTTTAGCTTCATTGAACTCGCCCGAGTAGAACTGCGCCCTCAAGCGGGTCAAAA
>JBIPOM010000032.1:0-18382 GCA_044379175.1 Flavobacterium sp.
AGCTCTTTTAGTTTCGCCGTATGCGCCACATATTGCTGAAGAGTTATGGAGTGCATTAGGTCACGAAGGTTCCATTTCAAGAGTTGCTTTTCCAAAATTTGAAGAAAAATATTTGGTAGAATCTGAAAAAGAATATCCGGTTTCGTTTAATGGAAAAATGCGTTTTACTATTAAATTGCCTTTGGATTTAACCGCTGCTCAAATAGAAGAAATCGTAATGGCAGACGAACGAACACAAGCACAATTGCAAGGTAGAACGCCAAATAAAGTGATTATTGTTCCAGGAAAAATTATTAATTTGGTGGGATAAAGTTATTTTAACAAATTATTAATAGATTTTAGCTTTCCTGATTTTAATTTTGTTAAAATAACATTTAAATAATTAATCAAAATGAGAAAATTTATACTTTTAGTGGTTTTGGTTGCTTTTCAATTTGGAACGGCTCAAGAAAAAAATGAAGAAAACAAAAAAAGTAATGTAGATGCTACTTTTTACATTGGAGTTAATGCGCATATTCAAGACAATTTAAATCTTAATAGAAATTTACAAGCATCAAATGTTGTACTTTTAGATAACAGCCCGGCAGAATTTATTTTTGGCTTTAATGTTTTTGGGAAAAAATATTCTTCTGATTTTGAATTTGGATTTGGAGAAAATAAAAAAGAGAATTTAACATCAAAGAATAAGAATATGCAATTTACGGGACGTATTCGCTTTCATTATAACCTGATTAATAAGACTAATTTTGCATTTACTTCTGGGTTAAGTCTAGCAGGAACATCTTCAGAAGTAGATTTGTATTCTAAAAATAATACAATTGACTTTAACAATTTAAACCCCAACACCAATAGTGGTTTGCTATCTATAAGAAATCAAATGTTTTATGCAGGCCCATCTTTATCAATTTATCTATTTAAAGATAAATTTTATAAAGTTAGATTGAATTGCGCTTATGAACTGGCTTTCACCAATGGAAAATGGAAATCTGATTACGGAAATATCGCAAATTCAATTAATGAAAGAAATAATAATCGTTTTGTAGTTGGTTTAGTATTTTAATACCTGCAACAAGAATCATAATTGTTATTGCAAATAGTCTCTTTTTAAAATTCACAAATACATATTTTTTTTATAGATTTTTATTTCTTTTATAAATTAAATTTGTATTTTGCTCTAAAACAATTAAAAATTTGTCTAAGCAATTAAATGTCAAACTGTCATTTTTATTGTTTGGCTTATAATTTGATATAAACTTTATAACTTTAAATTTTTTAAATTAAATACTATGTTTGATACAGGTTCAATGATAATAGGAGGAGTAATTATGCTTTTTAGCTGGTTGGTTTCAAATAGATTAAAATCGAAATTTGAACATTACTCAAAACTTACCTTAAGAAATGGGATGTCGGGTGCTGAAATTGCAGAAAAAATGCTAGCCGACCACGGAATTCGTGATGTTAAAGTGATTTCTACTCCAGGAAGATTAACAGACCATTACAATCCAGCAGATAAAACAGTGAATTTATCAGAAGCCGTTTATAACCAACGAAATGCAGCAGCTGCAGCAGTAGCAGCTCATGAGGTTGGTCACGCGGTACAACATGCTCAAGCCTACGATTGGTTGACAATGCGTTCTAAACTAGTTCCTGTAGTAGAAATTGCTTCAAACTATATGCAATGGGTTTTGTTGGCAGGTATTTTAATGTTAAACACTTTTCCTTCTTTATTACTTGTCGGAATTATATTATTTGCCGCCACTACTATTTTTTCTATAGTTACATTACCTGTAGAATATGACGCGAGTAATCGTGCTTTGGCTTGGTTAAAAAATAAAAATATGGTAGGTCAAGAAGAATATGCTGGTGCAGAAGACGCTTTAAAATGGGCTGCCAGAACCTATTTAGTTGCGGCATTAGGATCGATAGCAACGTTATTATATTACATAATGCGTTATATGGGTGCCACGAGAGATTAGTTTTTAACCATAAAAAAATATAAAATCCAAATTCCAAAAGCTGTTTCGGAATTTGGATTTTTTTATTTAATTATAATAATCGTATCCAAAATAGGGTACATCAAATTCTTTAAAAACTACGCCATACTTTTCCAATTCTTCTAAAATAGGAAGATAAACTTCTTTGGCTGTTGGTAATTGTACGCCTGTAGTTGTAATTTCGCCATTTAAAATTTTTAAGGTTGCTATAGCTACTGGCAATCCTACTGTTTTTGCCATAGCAGTATAGGTTTGGTCGTCGCCCAAACAAACCATGGTAGCATCTATTTGTTTTTGTTCACCATTAATTTCATAACCTATTTTATGATACATCACTATCATATCTTTTTCTTCTGGTTGTAATGTCCATTTATACGATAGTATTTTTTCCAACATTTGCGCTGGAGTCGCGTTTTTTAAACCCGCAACTACCGACTTGCTAAACAAATCTAATTCCAAAAGTTTGTCCCAAATTACATCATCTTGATCAATTTTTAATTGATGTCTGAATTTAATTTCCACAGAGTCCGATGGGTGATAAGGCAAAAATAAATTTACAAAATCGCGATTACTCATATATTCAGAATCATCAATAATGTAGGTATCATCTGTCATCCCTAATTGTACAAAAACGTCCCAAGCTTTTGAAAAACCTACTCTTCTGATGGTTCCACGATAACAGGTTTCTGCATTTTGTAAACCATAAATGTCTCTATATTTTAACGAATCTCTATTAGCGTAGGCTTCAAAACGTCCAAATCCTTCTACTTCTAAAAATTCGGTTCTTCTAAATAATTTATGATATGGAATGTACTTATAAGTACCCTCTTGTATGAATTTAGCTGCGCCACCCTGCCCTGCTAAAACAACATTTCTTGGATTCCATGTGAATTTATAATTCCACAAATTGGTATCACTTTCAGGGGCCACTAAACCGCCACAAAAAGATTCGAAAAGAATAATTTTTCCGCCTTTACTTTTAATGTCGTCCATAATTTTCATAGCACTCATATGGTCTATTCCTGGATCTAAACCAATTTCGTTCATCAATACAATGTGGTTTTCTTTTGCTTGAACATCTAAACTTTTCATTTCTTCACTAATGTACGAAGCTGTAATCATGTTTTTTTTATAGAAAACACAGTCTTTTGCTACCTCAATATGAAGATGAGCTGGTAACATTGAAATAACAATATCCGCAAGTTGAATTTCTTGTTTTCGTTGTTGGTCATTACAAACATCAAAAGAAATGGCACGCGCATTTTTATGATTTCCCGTTTTCTTATTGGCTAACGCTTCAGATAAATCAGCAATTGTAAGTAGCAAGTTTTCAGCTTCTGATTTATCTAATAAATATTTTATAAGTGAAGAAGCAGACCGACCTGCTCCTATAATTAATATCTTTCTCATTTTTTACTAAAATATCACACGAAGGTAATAAAATGTTACATTTTTAAAAAATAAAACCATGCATTTATAAAAAAACTTAATTTGAAGTTTATTACATTTGTAGAGAGATAAAACACAATTCATGGAAAAGAAAATTTTACTGGCAGCATGTATTTTAGGCCTTTTAGCAATTATTTTTGGAGCATTTGGGGCTCATGCGCTTAAAAAAACACTTACAATTGAACAATTAAATTCTTTTGAAACAGGTGTAAAATATCAAATGTATCATGCGTTATTTTTATTATTTGTTGGGGCAACACAAGTCATTACGCTGAAAGAAAAAACAATCGTGTTTTATTTGACTTTAACGGGTGTATTATTTTTTTCAGGCTCTATTTATGCGTTAACAACTAACGGTTTAACTGGAATTAAATCAAAACTAATTGGTCCTATAACTCCAATTGGCGGGTTACTTCTGATACTTTCTTGGGGATATTTATTTTATGCTATTTTGACGAAAAAATAATATAAACCGCAATTTTGTCAAATTATTGTTTAATTTTGCACTTTAAATAAAAGGAACATAACTTATAATTTTATGGATAATTACGCTCAATTTACGAAATCGATTTCGTTAGAAAAATATGGCATCAATAATGTTACAGAAATTGTATATAATCCTTCATATAATATACTTTATAACGAAGAATTAAGTGACAACCTACAAGGTTATGAAAAAGGACAATTAACGGAACTAGGCGCTGTTAATGTTATGACGGGCGAATTTACAGGTCGTTCTCCTAAAGATAAATATATTGTAAAAGATGACACTACGGAAGCTACCATTTGGTGGAATTCTGAAAAAGCAGTTAATGACAACAAACCCATCTCAACAGAAACTTGGAATGCATTAAAAAAAACAACCGCTTCACAATTATCAGGGAAAAGACTTTTTGTAGTAGATGCGTTTTGTGGAGCAAATGAAAATACTCGTTTAAAAGTTCGTTTCATTATGGAAGTTGCTTGGCAAGCCCATTTTGTAACAAATATGTTTATTAGACCATCTGCTGATGAATTAGCAAACTTTGGTGAGCCAGATTTTGTAGTTATGAATGGTTCTAAAACATCATTTAAAGACTATGCCGAACACGGTTTGAATTCGGAAGTTTATGTTGCCTTTAATTTAACAGAAAAAATTCAGTTGATTGGAGGTACTTGGTATGGCGGAGAAATGAAAAAAGGGTTGTTTTCATTAATGAATTATTATTTACCATTACAAGGAATTTCTTCCATGCATTGTTCTGCAAATAAAGGTGCAGATGGTGATGTTGCCGTTTTCTTTGGACTTTCTGGAACTGGAAAAACAACTTTATCTACCGATCCAAAACGAGAATTAATTGGTGATGACGAACATGGATGGGATAATGATGGCGTATTTAATTTTGAAGGTGGTTGCTATGCAAAAACTATTGATTTAAGTGCTGCAAATGAACCTGATATTTTTAAAGCCATTAAAAAAGATGCCTTATTAGAAAATGTTACTGTTGATGCTAATGGAAAAATCGATTTTAAAGATGGTTCTGTAACCCAAAATACCCGCGTTTCTTATCCTATTTATCATATAGATAATATTGTAAAACCTATATCAAAAGCTGGACATGCTACTAAAGTAATCTTCTTAACCGCTGATGCTTTTGGAGTAATGCCTCCAGTTTCAAAATTAACTCCTGAACAAACTAAATATTATTTTTTATCTGGATTTACAGCAAAATTGGCTGGAACTGAAAGAGGAGTAACTGAACCGCAACCTACATTTTCGGCTTGTTTTGGAAAGGCATTTTTATCACTTCATCCAACAAAATATGGCGAAGAATTAGTAAAAAAGATGGAAAAACACAATGCTACTGCTTACATGGTAAACACAGGTTGGAACGGAACTGGAAAACGCATATCCATCAAAGATACCCGTGCTATAATTGATGCCATTTTAGATGGTTCAATTGAAAAAGCTGCTACTACAATTGTACCTATTTTTAATTTTGAAGTTCCAACCTCTTTACACGATGTTGATGATACAATTCTAGACCCAAGAAATACGTATTTAAACCCTAAAGAATGGAATGCAAAAGCTGAAGATTTAGCAACTCGTTTTATTAAGAATTTTGTGCAATATACAGACAATGAAGAAGGAACTGCTTTAGTAGAAGCTGGTCCAAAATTATAATAAAAACAAAATAATTATTTATTTATGAAAACGTTTTGAAATCAAGACGTTTTTTTTATGGCATTAAAAAAGCGTTCATTTTGAACGCTTTTTTAATTTAAGAATAAAATATATTATTTTCCTTTATTTGCTTCCGCTACATATTTTTCCAAAGCACCTGTCATAGATGGTGTTCCTGGTGCTGGAGCTAAAATATCAACTCGCAATCCATGATCTAAAGCTTCTTTCTGAGTTGTTGATCCAAATACAGCAATTCTGGTGTTATTTTGCTCAAAATTTGGGAAATTTTTAAACAAAGACTTTATTCCTGTTGGACTAAAAAATGCCAATACATCATAATAAACATCTTTAAGGTCAGATAAATCACTCATTACAGTTTTGTAAAAAATCCCTTGTTTCCAATCTACTTTTAAACCATCTAATGTTTGTGGCACATCATGATTCAACTGGTCTGTGTTTGGTAATAAAAACTTTTCGTCTTTATATTTTTTAATAAGTGGCGCTAAGTCAGCAAAATCTTTCTGACCCACATAAATTTTACGTTTTCTGTATACAACATATTTTTGTAAATAAAACGCCACGGCTTCAGATTGACAAAAATACTTTAAATCTTCAGGGATTTTGTACCTCATTTCTTCAGCAACTCTAAAAAAGTGATCTATAGCATTTTTACTTGTAAATATAATTGCAGTAAAATTATTTAAATCTATTTTTTGTACACGTACTTCTTTAGCAGAAACACCCTCAACGTGTATAAAAGGTCTAAAATCAATCTTTACCTTAAATTTATTTTGCAAATCGTAATATGGAGAATTCTCCACTTTTGGCTCCGGTTGAGAAACCAAAATCGTTTTTACTTTTAAATTTGACATACCTAACAAATTCCTATTTTTTCGTTACCCAATAATATATGAAATAATACGGAACTATTTCAAGCGTGCAAAGATACAAAATAAAATAAAACAATTTGCCTAAGATTATCTTTTGATATGTTTTAACCAAAAAAAAGTAAGTAAATATATTATAAAGTAATAAAACACTCAAAATAGTATAAAAAACTGCTTTAATTGGCCAAGAATTATAGTACAATACGATATTTATTGGCAATAAAACATATCCTAAAAAAGCACGATAATTTACTTTTATTAGGTTAAATTGATCAACTAGACTTTCAGAATTTATTGAGGTGCCAATAATTTTTTCAATTAAAAATTTAGATAGAATAAAAACAAACAAAAAAGTAATAATTTGAATAAATGTAATATAGTTATCCGTTTGTGTATAATCAAAATAACTTAGAAGCAATAAAATAAAAAAAGAAAATGAAATTAACTGAATAACAAACATGGAAATGGTAAACCAACTCAATAAATTACTAGTGTCTTTATATATTTTATTGTACTTATCTGAATATCCTAATTTCATAAATTCATTAAATCGAACCGAAAAAAGAGTTTTATTGAGGGCAATAATAGCAATTGACAACACAAATAATAGGGTTGCCCAATCTTTATTAATTAGAATGCGTTCTGATAATTGAAAAATAGTCATCGTGCAAAAGTAACAAAAAAAATAACTCAATTAATTATAATATTATTAAGATAATAATTATAAAAAAAACTTAATTTTGTAACATAAACAAAAAAACATGTCAGCAGGAATAGTTATTATACCTACATACAACGAAATTGAAAATATAGAACGAATTATTCATGCTGTTTTTCAATTACCTTCTAGTTTTCATCTTTTAATTGTAGATGACAATTCGCCTGATGGAACGTTTCAAAAAGTTTCCGATTTACAACAACAATATGCTGGAAAATTATTTTTGGAAGTTAGAACAAAAAAATCAGGTTTAGGAACGGCTTATGTTCATGGTTTCAAATGGGCGTTATCTCATGATTATCAATTTATTTATGAAATGGATGCTGATTTTTCACATAATCCAAATGATTTAGAAAAATTATTCTCAGCGTGTCAAAATGGCGCTGATGTAGCTGTTGGTTCAAGATATTCCAAAGGTGTAAACGTAGTAAATTGGCCATTAAATCGAGTTTTAATGTCTTATTTTGCATCGGTTTACGTGAAATTTATTACTGGAATGCAAATTCATGATGCCACTGCGGGTTTTATATGTTATAAACGAAATGTTTTAGAAACTATAAATATTGATAAAATTAAATTTGTAGGATATGCCTTTCAAATAGAAATGAAATATCGTGCCTTTGTACATAAATTTAAAATTGAAGAAGTCCCTATTATTTTTACAGATAGAACCTTAGGCGAATCTAAAATGAGTGGTGCCATTATCCGTGAAGCGGTAATTGGTGTAATCATGTTACGAATTAGAAACATATTTAATAAACTATAAATGAGTACATTTTTAATTAAAAATGCAAGAATTGTAAATGAAGGGAGCGTCTTTGAAGGAGATGTATTAATTGAGAATGAAATCATTCGTCAAATTGCAGATAATATCAGTGTAAAATCATCAGAGTGTATAATCATTGATGCAGAAGGAAGTTTTTTAATACCTGGTGTCATAGATGATCAAGTTCATTTTAGAGAACCAGGACTAACACACAAAGGCGACATTGCATCAGAAAGCAAAGCTGCTGTTGCAGGTGGAATTACCTCTTATATTGAGCAACCCAACACCGTTCCGAATGCAGTAACTCAAGAGCTTTTAGAAGCTAAATATCAAATTGCTTCCAAAACATCTCACGCCAACTATTCGTTTATGATGGGTGGTACTAATGATAATTTAGAAGAAATTTTAAAAACCAATCCTAAAAATGTAGCAGGTTTAAAATTGTTTTTGGGATCATCTACTGGTGATATGTTAGTAGATAGTTCAGCTTCTTTAGAAAAAATATTTTCAAATACAAAACTATTAATTGCCGTTCATAGTGAAGACGAAACCATTGTAAAAAACAATCTTGCAAAATATAAAGAAATCTACGGTGATGACATTCCAGTGGAAAAACACCCAGAAATTAGAAATGTAGCAGCTTGTTACGAATCTACTGTCAGGGTTATTGAATTGGCTAAAAAAACCGGAGCAAGATTACATGTTTTTCATATTTCAACGGCTAAAGAATTAGACTTATTTACAAATAAAATTCCATTAGAAAAAAAGCAAATTACAGCTGAAGTTTGTATTCATCATTTGTGGTTTACAGATGCCGATTATGAAACCAAGGGCTCATTGATTAAATGGAATCCGGCAGTTAAATCCCAAGAAGATAAAGAGGCCCTTTGGAAAGCACTTTTAGACGATAGAATAGATGTTGTTGCAACAGATCACGCGCCACACACTTTAGAAGAAAAATCAAATCCATATACAACTTGTCCGTCTGGAGGGCCTTTAGTGCAACATGCATTAGTAGCTATGATGGAATCTTACTCAAAAGGGAAAATTTCCATAGAAAAAATTGTTGAAAAAATGTGTCATAATCCAGCAAAAATTTTCAAAATAGAAAACCGTGGTTTTATTAAAGAAGGTTATTTTGCCGATTTAGTAGTTATTAATCCCCATATGCCTTGGAATGTAAAAAAAGAGAATATTATTGCAAAATGCGGCTGGTCACCTTTTGAAGGAATTAATTTTAAATCTAGAGTGACGCACACATTTGTAAATGGAAAATTGGCATATGCAAATGGAAAAGTAAAAGACGTTATTGCAGGACAAAGATTAACATTTGATAGAGAATAAATCGAGATGAAAAAAATATTCTTTTTAATTTTTAGTTTTAGTTTTTTTGCTTGTAGTGAAAATCCTGTGAAACGTCCGAAAATACTTTTGGATGAGGCCACTATGGAAAATATTTTATACGATGTTGCTATTTTACAAGCTGCAAAAATAAATGCACCAGAAATTTTACAAGCCAATAAAATTGAAGCCAAAGACTATATTTATAAAAAATACAAAATAGACAGCGCTACTTATCATCAAAACAACAGATATTATGCTGCAGATGTTAATAGCTATAAACATATGAACAAACGTATTTTAAATCGATTAGAAAAACTACAAACTAATAATAAATAAATAAAACGCCAAATTCATGTGAATTTGGCGTTTCTCATTTATTTTGAAGTAATTACATTTTTGATAACCAATTTCTTACAGAAACTTGCTTATCCTGCATTTGCTTTTTGATTACCACGAGAAGGGTTTTGGAGTGCAGTGAGTGTAATTCTTTTCAAATCATTAACATTGAAACTATTTCTTCAAAAATAAAATGAACCTCACTAATATTATTAGTTCTGTAAATTTCACTTCCTGAATATCTAAAAACTTCTTTCCAACCATTTACTTTTAGTTTTCTAGTGCGTATATCATCATTCTTTTTTTGAATTGGACTTGAATGATAATCGTAACCATCACATTCTAATGCTATCTTTCTGGTTTCTATTATTTTTTCATCGTCTCTTCTATTTAGTATAATTGCAATATCGATTTTAAAATTTGTATTGTCGATTGTCGATTCGAATTGGGGATAAATAATAAATTCTTGAGTTATAAAACCAAATGTTCCTGTTTCTTTATTCGAATATATAGATTCAGAATTTATCCAATTAATGTTTACTTTAAAACCAATGTATTTGTAGAAACCGGTACTTTCTCCTCTGTATTTATTTTTTTTTATTTTTTTCCACAACCTATTTTCTTCGAGTATTGTAAGTGGGCTATCAGGATCTCCGGGTATTATTTGATCTTCAATAAATTCAATTTCTGAAAAATGAGAAAAGTTTTGTATTTTAGATTTTTCATAGTTCTGAAAGTAATCATATAAAAGTAAATCATCAATTTTTCAATTTCTGAATCGCAAATAGAAAGAACTTCATCAATCCTGAAATTTATATCCGCAATGTGATTTTTTAAAATTCTATTTTTAATATGATCTATTTTCTCCACTCTTACTTTTATTTTCGCACCCCAATAACGGGCGAATCCCATCGCGAGGCAAGCTTATAAATATAATATTTATTGACAAAACATTTAAATATTGTTTTTATTAATTAATGTATTTGCTTTATTATTTAACATGCAAAGGATTTGAGGTAAATGGGGTTTTGATTTTATCTCTAAACTTATTACATTTTCATTAACCAATTCCTTACAGAAACTTCTTTGTCTATGATGTTTTTCAAATCGGCAATAGCTACACGTTCTTGAAGCATGGTGTCTCTATAACGAATAGTAACTGTTTTATCTTCCACCGTTTGATGGTCTACAGTAATACAAAATGGAGTTCCTAGAGCATCTTGACGTCTGTAACGTCGACCAACAGCATCTTTTTCATCATAAGCTACATTGAAATCCCATTTTAATTCTTCCATAATTTCTTTGGCAATTTCTGGTAACCCATCTTTTTTAACCAAAGGTAAAACAGCTGCTTTTGTAGGTGCTAAAACAGATGGCAAACGCAATACCGTTCGAATAGAGCCATCTTCTAAAGTTTCTTCTTGTAATGCTTTTGAAAATACAGCTAAAAACATTCTGTCTAAACCAACAGAGGTTTCTACAACATAAGGTACATAGTTTTTATTTTCTTCGGTATCAAAATATTGTAATTTTTTACCCGAAAATTGTTCGTGTGCTTTTAAATCGAAATCTGTTCGAGAATGAATTCCTTCTAATTCTTTAAATCCGAAAGGAAAATTAAATTCAATATCTGCAGCTGCATTTGCGTAGTGTGCTAATTTTTCATGGTCGTGAAAACGATAATTTTCAGCCCCTAAACCTAATGATTTATGCCAATTTAATCGCGTGGTTTTCCAGTATTCGTACCATTTCATTTCTTCACCTGGTTTCACAAAAAACTGCATTTCCATTTGTTCAAATTCGCGCATTCGAAAAATAAATTGTCTTGCTACAATCTCATTTCTAAATGCCTTACCCGTTTGAGCAATTCCAAATGGAATTTTCATTCGGCCTGTTTTTTGAACATTTAAAAAGTTAACGAAAATTCCTTGAGCCGTTTCTGGTCGTAAATATAAATCCATCGCCGTATCAGCTGAAGCGCCCAATTTAGTTCCAAACATTAAGTTAAACTGACGTACTTCTGTCCAATTACGAGACCCAGAATCTGGACAAGCGATTTCTAATTCTTCAATTAAAAGTTTCACATCGTCTAAATCTCCAGAATCTAAACTTTTCGCCATTCTGACTAAGATTTCGTTCTTTTTAGAAAGGTATTCTACAACTCTTGGATTCGTTGTAATAAATTCTTGTTCGTTAAAAGCAGCACCAAAACGCGTTTTTGCTTTTTCAATTTCTTTTTGTGCTTTGATGTTTAATTTTTCGGCATAATCCTCAATTAAAACATCTGCACGATATCTTTTTTTAGAGTCTTTGTTGTCAATTAACGGGTCGTTAAATGCGTCAACATGTCCTGAAGCTTTCCAAGTAGTTGGATGCATTAATATCGCGGCGTCTAAACCTACAATATTTTCATGCATTTGCACCATGGATTTCCACCAATATTCTCTAATATTCTTTTTTAGTTCTACCCCGTTTTGTGCGTAATCATATACCGCACTTAAACCATCATAAATTTCGCTAGAAGGGAAAATAAATCCGTATTCTTTTGCGTGCGAAACTACATTCTTAAATAAGTCTTCTTGTTTTGCCATGATGCAAAAGTAAAAATAGGAAAGGAATTAAAAAAGGAATTTTTAATTATAATTAAAAATGGTGGAACTAATTTTGGTAATTCCTGAATATAAATTTACAATGTATCTTCCTTTCACTGTTTTGTTTTTTTCTAAATCCACATAACAGCAAACATCAGTTATTTGTTGTTGATAATCAAACTTTACTAATTTACTGTATTTTAAAGCATTAGAATTATTTTCAAATATCAATTCTTCAACAGAAACAATGTCATTTTTAGGATTAACTACTTGTACAAAAAATTCTTTTTCTCCGGATGTAATGGTTTTATTTTTATCAACTGTAAAACAAACCCTAATTTGTTCAATTGGTTTAACTTTATTTGGAGTTTTGTTATCCGTCAAGAATTTTACACCCTTCACTTGCAAATTAGTCACCTCAAAACTTGCGTCTTTTAAGATTGTATTCTGTGTGATTCTTTGGGTTTTATTTGCTGGCTTAATTATCGTTCTAAGCTTTTCAATTTGTTTTAATTTTGCTTTTAATACATTAATTGAATCCTTTATTTGTTCAATTTCTTTGTTTAATTCCGCTAAGTTCTTAAATTTAATATTCTTTTTAGGGTCTTTTAAATCGGAAACTTTTAAAGATAAGTCTGTAAAACTTTTGTCAAAATTAGCATACAAACTCGAAACAGAATCATACTTCGTAAGTATTTCGGACAATTGACTCTGTGTAATTAATGTTTCTTGTTTTAAAGTTTCTTGCAGTTCTTTAGCTGATTTGTTATCTTTATAACTTTTAAATAACACCATTAATAAAAAAATGGAAAGGAGAAGTATTGCGACCTTATAGGTATTGTTTCTTTTTGAAGACATTCTTAATATTTTTACTAAAGTAAAACATAAGTTTTAATATGATAAAAATTTTCGACCAAATACATAAAAATCTGTTAAACGTGGTATTTCCTTTGTTTTGTAATGGTTGCATGAAATTGCTTTTGAAAAATGAGAGTATTATATGTACTTCATGTATACATCATTTGCCTCTTACACATCATTTTCAGTTAAAAGAGCATGAAATGCATAAGGCATTGTATGGTTTAGTACCTTTTGAGTTTGGTGCTTCGTTATTATATTTTAGAAAAAAAGGTATGGTACAACATTTAATGCATAATTTAAAATATAAAAACCAACAAGAAATCGGTACTTTATTAGGCGATTATTTTTCAAAAAGTGTACAAGATTTAACTATATTTAAAAATATAGATGGCATTATTCCGGTGCCTTTACATAAAAAAAGGCTTCATGAAAGAGGATATAATCAAGTTACTACTTTTTGCGAATCACTAGAGAAGAACTTAGGTATCCCTATAATTGATTCTGTGTTAGTAAAATCAATACATTTAAAATCACAAATTCAAAAATCGAAAGAAAATAGATTAGTGACAAATAAAAATGTTTTTTCTATTAAAAATGCTCATAAAATCGAAGGAAAACACCTTTTGCTTATAGATGATATTTTTACTACTGGCGCCACTATTGAAGCATGTGCTAATCAAATTCTAAAAATCAAAGACACTAAAATTAGTATTGTAACGATGGCCTATTCACAATCATAAAATTTAATTAAATATTATGATGCGAATGAATATAATTGTTACTTTGCGGGACTAAATAGCGACATAATTAATGAAAAAAATCATATTTATTCTTACTATAATTTCTGTTATTTGTTTTAGTTGTGCTAAAAGGGGGTTTATTTCTGGCGGACCAAAAGACAGTATAGCGCCAGTTATTGTTAAAAGTAGTCCAAAGAATTATCAAACTAATTTTTCTGGAAAAACAATTAAAATTGATTTTAGTGAATATATAAAACTAAAGGACATTAATAAACAGTTAATTGTATCTCCTCCAATGGAAAAAAATCCAACTATAATTCCACAAGGAAGTGCTAGTAAATTCATTTCTATTACGTTAAATGAAGATCTTAAACCAAATACAACGTACTGTTTTAATTTTGGACAAAGTATAACAGATTACAACGAAGGCATTCCGTATTCGCAATTTAAATATGTGTTTTCAACAGGAGCATTTGTAGATTCCTTAAAAGTTTCTGGTGAAATTGTTGACGCATTTGAAAAAGATACGGATGAATTTGTAACAGTAATGCTGTATGATGCCGAAACTTACAATGATTCGTTAGTTTATAAAAAGAAGCCTGTTTATATTTCGAATACTTTAGAAAAAAATACGAAGTTTACTATTGAAAACATAAAAGAAGGTGATTACTATTTAGTTGCTTTAAAAGACAAAAACAACAATTATAATTATCAGGCAAAATCGGAAAAAATTGCTTTTAAAAAGGAAAAAATTAAAATCCCTTCCGATAGTAGCTACACCTTAAAATTATTTACTGAGAAAAACGAAATCAAAACCTATACACCTACATTAGAAAGTAATAATAAATTATTTTTAGGTTATGAAGGCAATGCTAGTAAAGTTAAATTATTTTATAAAAAAAATAACATTGAAACGCCTTTGCGATTTACAAAATCAGAGAATAGAAAATCGGATACTTTACAAGTTTTCATACCTAAAGAAGCTAAAGATTCTATACAAGTACTTGTAAAATCTGAAAATTATTTAAAAAATTATATGGTGAAATTAAAAAAGCTAAAAGAGGCGGATTCATTAAAAGTCACTCTTTTTGCTAATAAAAAATTTCAATTTAACGAAAAACTTAGTTTAGAAACCACTACTCCAATTAAAAAAATAAATGCTGAGAAAATATTTCTAAGAAAAAAAGACAGTACTTTAGTCACTTTCAAAACAGAAATTAACGATTTTGACCAATTGATTTTATTTGATTTCAAGCAAGAAGAAAACGAAAAATATGAATTAGAACTGCTGCCTGGAGCTATAGAAGATGAATACGACACCAAGTCTGACAGTTTGAAATTTGCATTTGATAAAGGTGCGATAAGCGATTTTGGAAATTTAAAATTGCGATTGAAAAACATCAATAGATTTCCGTACGTAGTACAAATTTTAAATACTTCTGGTGATATCGTTAGCGAAAAATATTGTAGCAAAGAAACCGAATTGTATTTTGAAGCCATTCAGCCAAGCAATTATCAAGTGCGTTTGTTTTACGATGACAACAAAAATAAAATTTGGGATTCAGGAAATTTTAAAACCAAAATACAACCCGAAGAAATGGTTTATTTTCCCGGTTTAATAGATGTAAGAGCCAATTGGGATGTGGATCAGGAATTGGAGTTGAAATAAAAAATGCGTTTTAGTCTTTCATAAATATACAAGAAGTAATTAAAAATTAAAATAAGAATAATTGTAGAAATTTCATTAAAGTCTTTTAACATATTTTGTTAAGAATTTTAACCTAAAAGAAATTTGTATTTAATCAATTAAAAAAATAAGAAGTAAATATAGCTATTAACTATGCTCTACTAAATTTAAGTTTGCTAAAATCATAATTTGTAAATTTTAAAATTAAACATTTAATTGTCTCAACAAACGATTTCGGAAGAACTTTTTTGTTAAAATAAAATTGAAAATAAAAAATTTGCAATCCTATACCATATTGACTAAATTACACCTAATAGGTATAAAGTTGTTATTAGTAATTAACAAAAAAACCACCAAAACTACTACTATAAATAGAAGTTCTTTTGGTTTTATTTTTACCAATTAAGTTTTCGTAGGTGTTTATGGTGTCTGGACTTAGGTTCATTTGTTATTTAATGTGTAATATGATAATAAAACTTACCTAATTGATAGGCAAAAAAGTACAAGAAAAACCATAATAAGATAACTGAAATAATTATTTTAAAAATTTTATTCACTTTATTCTCTGAATTATAAAGATTTTTATTCATATTATTTGATTGTGAAAATTATTTTCTGCTAAACTTTTTCGTTTCAACAAAATTGAAACAAAAAATTATCATTAAAATTAGTTTTTATTTAGAATATAACAAAAAAAAACGCATTCAAATTTGAATGCGTTTTTTATTTTAAAAAAGTTGTGTTCTAATTAAAGTACACTTGCTTTTAGATATTCTCTATTCATACGAGCGATGTTATCTAAAGAAATTCCTTTCGGACATTCCACTTCACACGCTCCGGTATTGGTACAATTTCCGAAACCTTCTTCATCCATTTGACGTACCATATTTAATACTCTCTCTGTAGCTTCTACTTTTCCTTGTGGTAACAATGCATATTGAGACACTTTTGCTCCAACAAATAACATTGCAGAACCGTTTTTACAAGTCGCCACACAAGCACCACACCCAATACAAGCCGCTGCCATAAACGCTTTGTCTGCATCTTGTTTGTTAATAGGTGTAGCATTAGCATCTATTGTTCTACCAGAAGTATTTACAGATACAAATCCACCGGCTTGTTGAATTCTATCAAAAGCACTTCTATCTACCATTAAGTCTTTTACAACTGGGAACGCTTTACTTCTCCATGGTTCAATAAAAATAGTTTCGCCATCTTTAAATTTACGCATGTGTAATTGACACGTTGTAGTTCCCGTATCTGGACCGTGAGCACGACCATTAATATATAACGAACACATTCCGCAAATACCTTCACGACAGTCGTGATCAAAAGAAACTGGCTCTTGTTGGTTATTGATTAATTGCTCATTTAATTGGTCTAACATTTCCAAGAAAGAACTGTCTGTAGAAACATTATCTAATTTATATGTTTCCATTTTACCTTGTGCACTAGCATTTTTTTGACGCCAGATTTTAAGGTTGATATTTATATTTTTTTTAGCACTCATAATATCTTATTTATAGTTTCTAGCTGCAATTTTGATAAACTCATATTTCAATTCTTCTTTATGAAGTACTGATTTACTTGCATCGCTTCCGTTATATTCCCAAGCGGCAACATACCCAAATTTTTCATCATCACGAAGCGTTTCACCTTCAGCATCTTGATATTCTTCACGGAAATGACCACCACAAGATTCTTCACGAACTAAGGCATCTTTCGCCATTAATTGTCCCAATTCAATAAAATCTGCTACACGAAGTGCTTTTTCTAATTCTTGGTTCAATTCGTTAGCCGCTCCAGGAACTCTTACATCTGAATAAAAATCTTCTCTTAATTGTCTAATTTCTTCAATTGCTTCTGTTAATCCTTTTTCGTTTCTAGCCATTCCAACTTTATTCCACATAATTAATCCTAATTTTTTGTGGAAATAGTCAACAGATTTTGTACCGTTATTATTAATTAATTGCTCAATAGATTGACGAACCGCATTTTCAGCTTCCATAAATTCTGGCGTATCTGTTGCAATTTTACCTGTTCTAATTTCGTCTGCTAAATAGTTAGAAACCGTGTAAGGTAAAACGAAATATCCATCCGCTAAGCCTTGCATTAAAGCAGAAGCTCCTAAACGGTTTGCTCCGTGGTCTGAGAAATTCGCTTCACCAGCTACGAAACATCCTGGAATAGATGACATTAAATTATAATCAACCCAAACACCACCCATTGTGTAATGCACTGCAGGATATATTTTCATTGGTGTTTCATATGGATTTTCATCTGTAATTTTTTCATACATCGTGAAAAGATTTCCATATTTTGATTCTACCCATTTTTTTCCTAAATCTTGAATTTTCTCATCAGATGGATTGTGATCTCCTTGCGTAAACGCAGCTTGTTTTCCTTTTGTAATGATTTCTGAAGCAAAATCTAAATAAACGCCTTCATTGGTATCATTCGCTTCTATTCCGTGACCTGCATCACAAACATCTTTTGCTGCACGAGACGCTACATCACGTGGTACTAAGTTTCCAAACGCAGGGTATTTTCTCTCTAAGAAATAATCTCTATCTGATTCTGAAATTTGAGTTGGTTTTAAGTTACCCGATCTAATGGCTTCGGCGTCTTCTTTTTTTGCAGGCACCCAAATTCGCCCTGAATTACGAAGTGATTCTGACATCAAAGTCAATTTAGCTTGGTTGGTTCCATGAACTGGAATACAAGTTGGATGAATTTGTACAAAACAAGGATTTGCAAAATGTGCTCCTTTTTTGTGTACTTTCCAAGAAGCTGTAACGTTACTTCCCATTGCATTTGTAGATAAGAAATATACATTTCCATAACC
>JBIPOM010000154.1:0-5129 GCA_044379175.1 Flavobacterium sp.
TTACTCATGGCGAAACTGTATTATTTGCTCCAGAATGGGGAATTTATGATATGGCTGTAGGTAAAAAAATAACATCCGCTTTTTCAGGACCTGCAGATGTTTCAAGTTTTGATATGATTACCCACGTTCCATCATCGCATACTATAAAACAAAAAAAATCAAGCAAACGAGAAGAACTTGAAAATTTATACCTAAATATTAGAAAATTAAGAGAAGGAAAATCTGCTGAAATCACGCTGAAAGAAGCATTTGGAGCCGTAACTGCAAATCACGAAAACGATTGGTTACTTTCAGTTGAAATAGCCGAATTAGCTAAAAAAGAAAATCATTCGGATTTAATTGATAAAGTTTTAAATCATTTAGAAAAAGTTAAAACAAAACGTCCGGAAATCGCGCATTTAGTTGATGGAGGTTTGGCATTAATTTTCGAAAAATAAGAAACAAATAGTAACATTTGTTACATAACAAAATAAAAGATTCCCATATATTTGCTAAAAACAAAACAATATGGGAATTTTAGATTTTTTAGGATTTGGTGATAAATCCGCTCAAATTGCAGCATTTAAGGAAAAAAATGCAATAATCATTGATGTTAGAACATATGAAGAATTTGCTGGAGGACACATTCAAAACTCTAAAAACATTCCTTTACAAATTATCGAATCGAAAATTAACGATATTAAAAAACTAAACAAACCGGTTATTACTTGTTGCAGAAGTGGAAACAGAAGCGGAATGGCAACAAACATACTAAAACGAAACGGTATTGAATGCATAAATGGCGGTAGCTGGAAAAGCTTACAAAGCAAAATATAATAGTTCCCTTAAAATTTCATTTCAGGATATTTAGTTCCAATGGCATTTATTTTTTGTTTTAAATTATCCTGAAATTTTAAATAACTTTCAGAATTAGGATTAAAAGGTCTGTGATTCAATGCTTTTTGAATTTCTGAAACGTGTTGCATCATTACAAATTCGTTTTCATTTATATAATTTTCAGAAAATTTCATCCAAATATAATCAATTGCAGTTTGATTTGGGTGCAACATATCTTCCGCATAAAAACGATAATCACGTAACTCGTCCATCATAATTTCATAACTCGGAAAATAAATACTTGAAGTAGTATTTGATAAAAACTGATAAAGTGCAATAATTAAATGCGATTTACTTACGTTATTTTCAACAAAACCGTCTTTACTATGACGAACTGGAGAAATCGTAAAAATAAATTTACAATTTGAATTTACAATTTGAATTTCTGAAACTATTCTTTTCAAACTCGCTTCAATATCCGCAATAGATAGCAATTCTTTTACAAATTGTTTTTGAGGTACTTTATGACAATTGGCAACAATCGCATCACTTTCAATATGCTTGTACGCCCAAGAAGTACCTAACGTAATTAAACAATGTGTCGCTTTTTCAATCTGCCTATTTGTAGTATCAATTAATTGATTTAAAATGGTAAGAAATTCTGCTTTATCAGGATTTGAAAGCTCGGAATGCACTTCGTAACAATGCCAAGCTTCATTATGAAAAAATATATCTCCTTCTATAAAATATTTTTTATGAATACTTCTAAGAAGTATTTTTTCTAATGAAATTGGATTAAAAATAATTCCAAACGGATTGGTAATCGTTGAAAATTTATAATAGTCAAATTTTTCTCCCATGTTTTCCGCAAAACAAGAACCAAAAGATACTAACTGAGAAGAATAATCAATTAAATAATCAGATTTTTGTATCGGAATTGTAGTTTGAAATTTCATAACTTAATTTATAGACATCCAAAAGTACAAAAACAAGTTAAATAGTTACATAATAATTTATAAAGTCTTTTTATTGTTTACTTTTACGACTTAAAATTTTTCAAATGAAATTGCTTTATAAGTATTTACAAAAACACAAATTACTGCTCTTTTTTGCACTATTAATGGCCACCATAAACATATGTTTTAGTTTGTCGGATTCGATTATTACTGGGAAATTAATGCAAGATTGTGGAGTTGGAATTTCAAAATACAAAGGCAATGAAATCGGTTTTATAAAATCTGTAGGATTTTGGTTAGGACTTTCCCTTACCGCTGCAATGATTTCTCGTGTCACAAAAAATTTTCAAGATTACTTTACCAATATTGTTATTCAAAGAACAGGTGCTGAAATGTATACGGATGGTATAAAAAAATCTTTAGATTTGCCATACGAAGATTTTGAAGATCAAAGTAGTGGCGAAACCTTAAGTAAATTGCAAAAAGCCAGAACCGACTCAGAAAAGCTAATTACACTTTCTATTTCATTGATTTTTCAAACCATAATTGGATTCATTTTTGTAATTGTTTACATTTCTCGAATTGATTACAGAATTGCCTTTATTTTTGTTTTAACAGCACCTATTATTGCGTTTATTAGTTCCTTCTTAGGTAAAAAAATAAAAGCGGTATCACGAAATATCGTTTTGCAAACCAATTCCTTAGCAGGTTCTACAACAGAAAGTTTACGAAATATCGAATTGGTTAAAAGTTTGGGATTAACCAAACAAGAAGAAAACAGATTAAATTCAAATACACATAAAATTTTGCAACTTGAAATTCAGAAAATTCGTTTCATTAGAAGTTTGAGTTTTATTCAAGGTACAACGGTTCATTTTATGCGAACGTGTGTCGTTTTCGGACTGTATTATTTCTTATTTAGCGATAAAATTGTAGTTGGTGATTTATTAACTATGGTGTTTTTTACCTTTTTTATTTTTAACCCATTGCAAGAATTAAGTGCTTTTATTATCGCTAAAAATGAAACAAAAGTTTCTATGGAAAACTTTGAAAATTTATTAAAAGCCAAATCAGAACACCGCCCAGAAATGCCAGAAAATTTTGGAAAAATCAGTTCTTTAGTATTTACAGATGTAAGTTTCAAACATAAAACTGCCAAACAGCCTGCAGTTGAAAATATTAACTTTTCTATTAAACAAGGTGAAACCGTTGCATTCGTAGGACCATCTGGTTCAGGAAAAACAACTTTAGTAAAATTATTAGTTGGTTTGTATCCGCCTGCTATTGGTCACGTTTTGTATAATGGTATCGATTCTAAAAATATTGATATTTTAAAATTACGAAAACAGTTGGGTTTTGTAACACAAGATGCACAATTGTTTTCAGGAACAATTAGAGAAAATTTATTATTTGTAAAGCCAAAAGCAACAGATGAAGAACTAATAAGTGCGTTGCAAAAAGCAAGTTGTGGCAAACTTTTAGAACGTGCCGAAAACGGCTTAAATTCGACAATTGGCGAAGGTGGAATTAAAATATCTGGTGGCGAAAAACAACGTTTGTCTATCGCAAGAGCGATTTTGAGGCAACCAAATTTATTAATTTTCGATGAAGCAACTTCGGCTTTAGATTCGATTACTGAAGAAGAAATAAATAGTACGATAAGAAATATTTCTGATGAAAACAGAATTACAATATTAATTGCTCACCGATTATCAACCATCATGCACGCCGATAAAATTTTCGTATTGGAACAAGGGAAAATTATTGAACAAGGCAAACACGAAGATTTATTGGTTGAAAAAGGGTTGTATTATGCGATGTGGCGCCAACAAATTGGAGAAAGAAAATAAAAAAACCTCTAAGAGTTTGAAACTCTTGGAGGTTTTAATGTTTTACTAAAAAATTATTTTTTTAATAAAACTTCAAGTTCTTTATACTTTTCAAAATTAAAATTAGGCAAATTTTCTCCAATTGGATAGTACTCACCACAACCAAAGCAGATTTTAACAGCACCAACAATTTTATTATTCTTTCGAAAGAGTAAAACATCTCTAAAAATTGTTTCACATTTTTTTACACCAATCTCTACATTAAATTCATATTTTAATATTTCCTTTATTCTAGAAAATTTAGTAATTTCAATTTCAGTTTTCTTGAAACCAATTTTAGTTAGCTCTTCATTAAATTTAAAATTTAAATTGTATGGGTATTCACCGTAAATTATTGAATATTCTAAATCAGAAATATTATGAGTTAAAGTTTGTAGTGGTACATCATCATCAGCAATAACATAATGATAAACTGAATCAAACTCTAAATTACTACTAATAAAATATTTATATCCGAAATACGAAAGAAACAATAAAAATAATGACAAAAATATTACTATTTTTTTAATTTCTTATTTGATATAATTTACCGCATTCTCTAAAACTGCAGTAATTCCATTCGTATTTTTCCCTTTTCCTGAAGCGAAGAACGGTTGTCCGCCTCCATTTCCATCAATGTATTTTCCTAATTCACGGATTACAGTTCCAGCGTTTAAACCTTTATTTGCTACTAATTCTTTAGCAATATAACAATGAATATTTGGCGCATCGTCTTCAATTGAAGCTAAAACTACAAATGAATTTGGTTTTGAAGTCCCGATGGCTTGTGCTAAATCTTTCGTCGCACTCATTGACAAATCAACTTGTTTTACTAAGAAATTAATTCCATTAACATCTTGAAATTCAGAAACTAAACTTGTTGCTAATCCGTCAATTTTTTCTTTAACTAATTGCTCAATTTGTTTTTTCAATTTTACATTATCGTCTTGTAACGAAGCCACTGATTTTAATACATCCTGAGGATTTTTCAACACTTCCTTAATTTCCGACAAGGTGTTTTCTTGATTCGAATAAAAATCTTTAACCGCATCACCTGTAATGGCTTCAATACGGCGAATTCCAGCTGCAACAGCTCCTTCTGAAACAATTTTGAAATGCCAAATATCAGCGGTGTTTTTTACATGAATTCCGCCACATAATTCCTTACTATTTCCAAATTCAATCATACGAACGCTATCGCCATATTTTTCCCCAAATAAAGCCATTGCACCTTTGTCTAATGCTTCTTTGATTGGAATGTTTCGGTACTCCACTAATTGTAATTGAGCTTCAATTTGAGAGTTAACACTATTTTCAACCTGACGTAATTCTTCATCCGTAACTTTAGAAAAATGCGAAAAATCGAAACGTAAGTAATTCGGATTTACTAACGAACCTTTTTGTTCTACGTGCGTTCCTAAAATGGTTCTCAGAGCCAAATGCATTAAATGCGTTGCCGAGTGATTTTTAGAAGTTGACGTTCTTAAAT
>JBIPOM010000155.1:0-5123 GCA_044379175.1 Flavobacterium sp.
TTCAAATTATTATTTTTCAAATTTCCCTTTGAAAAATAACGATTCTTTTCATGTTACCACGTTTCGTGGTCGTCCAAATCAACCAATTATAAATCAGTTATTAAAATTAGATTCATTTTTAAGAATGAAAATTAGAAGTGTTTTCAAAAAAGGTATTGTAACAAATAAACATGTTTATAGAAAGTAATTATGTTATTTTTATTTGTCTAATAACATTTTTCCTGCAATGACTAATAACACTACGGCAAAAATTTTCTTCAACATTTTTTGATCTAATGTTAAGGCAAGTTTGCTTCCAAATATACTTCCAATAACAAAAAAAGCAGCAATTATTGCAGCGTATTTTATATTGATTTGTCCTTCTTTATAATACGTAAAAACAGCTACTGCGGTTACTGGAACTGCTAATACGGCCAGACTTGTACCTTGCGCTTGGTGCTGATTAAATCCGAAAAACAGCACTAATAAAGGCACCATAATTATGCCGCCACCAACGCCAACTAATCCGCTTAGGACACCTGCTAAAATTCCGATAAGAATTAAAGACAATATTATTTGTAAGGTCATTTTACTTTTCATTTTATTTATTATATCCTTCTAATGGAATTTCAATTTCGTATATTTTTTTTGTTGGATTATCTAATTTTTTATCACGCAACCATTGGTTATGTGTTTTTAAAATTTTATAGTTAATTCCTTGACTTATAGCAAATGTAGACAAATTTGTAATAGTAGAGTCTACCATAATTTTTTTTGTATTAATTTTTGGGTATAAAGCATCTTTAGGAATTAAATAGCCATATTTTTCTGGATTTTTCATAATTTCTTTCAAAGCTAAAATTCTGAAAACATAACGAGAGGTTTCTTCGGTTAACCATAAATTGTAATAATCAGTAGTTTGTTGGAAATTAATATGATTTTGTATTCCTGTAATGCCACCATTATAAGATGCAGCTGCTGTAGTCCAATTTCCGAATTTATTTTTAGCCTTAATTAAATATTCACAAGCAGCCTGAGTAGATTTTTCAATATGATAACGTTCGTCTACTTGATCTGTTACTTCTAAATTGCTTTCTTTAGCAGTTCCTGGCATAAATTGCCAAACGCCTTTTGCACCAGATGGCGAAACAGCATTAATTAAACCACTTTCAATTACAGCTAAATATTTAAAATCATCTGGAATATTATATTTAGCTAATATGGGTTCAATTATTGGAAACACTTTATTTGCTCTTTTAATTAAAATGGCAGTTGAAGCATTTAAATTAATATTTACTAACATTTCTCTATCCAAACGTTCTTTTACATCTGCTTGATTGGTTGGAACTTTTTCTCCGCAAAAATCCATATCAGTAGGATATTCTACATGATTTTTCTTTGGGATATTTTGATATGATGAGGCAAAAATTAAAAACCCGCAAATAATGAATAATGCGAATAAAAATATGGTTTTATTTAGGTGTTTCATAAGTGTGTAATTTTAGTATTATCTCTTTTAATAGAGGTAACTATATATGTTTTTTGTTTATTCTAATATTAAATTAGGTAAATTTTTATTTAACCATTTGTATTTATTTACAATCATAATATGTGTTCCTCCTTTTACTACAATACAATTTTTAATGTTAGAAATTGGAAAAACCATATCTTCATCACCGTGAATATGAATAACTTTTTCATCAGGAATACTTCTTTGCCAAAGTAACACATTTTCAATTGCCCAATCTAAATATTTTGTTTGTTTCATAAATAAATAGCGGTTATATAATTTTACGCGTTTTGCCAATAATCCTCTACCTTTTATGTATCTTGACAAATAGTTTACTTGACCTAAAAGACTGGTAGGTAGTGCTTTATATAATTTTGTAGACTTAGCTAATTTCATATGAATTGGCAATTCTTGGTTGCTTTTTACACTTGAAATAATGATGACTTTTTGGGTTTTAATGATTTCAGACATTTCTTGAACCATTATTCCACCAAATGAAACACCAATTAAGACGCAATTTTTATGCTTTACTTTTTCACACATTCTTTTAGCGTAGCTTTGAATAGTTTCATTATAAATTGGTAAAATCCATTCTAAATAATGCATTTCAAATTGTTCTTTTGGTAATTTTATATTTTCGAATATTTTTATACTTGCGGCTAAACCAGGAACAAAGTAAACGTGTATTTTCGACATTAGTTTAATGATTTTGTGCCTTAAAATTATAATTTTAATTTTAAATGGGTTTCTTTTTTAGATATAAATATGAAAATTTAACAAATAATTTTCTATTGTTATGATTTTCATTTGTTTACTACTTGATTTGTCTTTATTTTTTTGTAAATTTGCAGACATTTTAACAAACAATTAAGATTTGTTAGTATTTAAAACCCAGATTTATGATAGTTGAGGAAATTAAAGACAATGAATTATTAAGACAATTTGAAACAAAAACGGATTGCGGACTTTTAACCATTGAATACGCCATTCAAGAAAGGAAGATATTTTTAACTAAGCTTTGTGCAAACGAAAACGAACAAGAAGAAAAAGTAAATCAGTTTATTACTTCTGTTCTAGATATTGCGGAAGAACGAAAGTTTAAAGTCGTACCAACTAATACTAAAATTGTATCTTTTTTTAGAAAAAATAAAAAATTCCAACAGTTATTACCACCTGGAATTAAAATATAATTTAAAAATATAACAACAAATAACAGCATTAAAACTCGTTTTGATGCTGTTTTTCTTTTAGATTTTTCTTCAAAAAACTGAAAATTACGGATTGAATAAATGTTATATTTTCATCAAATTTTGTTAAATATCATTGAAAACAATACCTTTATACCTAAATTTGGTAGTACTTATTTTTAGTTTAAATTAATTGTAAAACCAATATTTCAGACACTTTTATGTCTAAATAAAAAGAACAAATAAAAGAATGAACCTATACATTGATAGAGAAAAAAGCTGGTTGGCATTTAACGCAAGAGTTTTGCAAGAAGCCGCAGACGAAAATGTACCGTTATTAGATAGATTACGATTTTTAGGTATTTTTTCGAATAATTTAGATGAGTTTTTCCGTGTTCGATATGCTGCAATTCGTAGAATGACATTAGAAAAAATTGATACTAAACCAATGTTAGGTGATATTTCTGCAGAACAGTTATTGAAAGATATTACAGAAATTGTAATTGAACATCAATCTGAAAGTTTACGAATATTAAACGATATTGAAAAAAAACTTGAAAAACAAGGGATTTATATCATTAATGAAAAACAAATTAATAAAGACCAAGAAACGTTTATTAAAGAATTTTTCATTCAAAAAGTAAGTCCTGAATTAGTTACCATCATGTTAAATGATTTAGTTGAATTTCCTTTAATTAAAGATACTTCAGGTTATTTAGCAGTAAAATTGGTAATGAATAAAAACAAATCTGGACAAATTTCTCAATTAGTAAACGATAAAGAAATTAGATATGCCATTGTTGAAATTCCAAAAACAATTAACAGATTTGTAGTTTTACCTTCCAATTCAGATAAACAATATATTATTTTATTAGATGATGTAATTCGTTATAGTTTAGACCATATTTTCAATATTTTCGACTATGAAAGTATTGATGCACATATGATAAAAATAACTCGAGATGCCCAATTGGAATTCGATTCGGACTTAAGCAAAAGTTTAATTGAAAAAATATCATATAGTGTTAAAGAACGAAGAGTAGGAGAGCCTGTTCGTTTCGTATATGACCAAGCAATTGACAAAGACACGTTAGAATTTTTTCTAAACCGAATGAAAATTGACAGTTCCGATTCAATTATTCCTGGAGGAAGATATCACAACCGAAGAGATTATATGGATTTTCCAAATCTTGGACGATACGATTTGTTGTACAAACAAAATGTGCCATTACCCATTCAAGGTTTAAGTTTAGACGGAAGTATGCTGCAAAGCATTAAAGAAAAAGATTATTTATTGCACGCGCCATATCAATCTTTCTCTTATGTCATTCGATTTTTAAGAGAAGCGGCTTTAGATCCTAAAGTACAATCTATAAAAATTACATTATACCGATTGTCAAAAAACTCGCAAATTGTCAGTTCACTGATTAATGCCGCTAAAAACGGAAAGAAAGTTACGGTTCAAATTGAATTACAAGCTCGTTTTGATGAAGCAAGTAATATTTCTTACGCCGAATTGATGCAAGAGGAAGGTATTAATTTAATTTTTGGTGTAAAAGGACTAAAAGTTCACAGTAAAATTTGTTTAGTAGAACGTTTGGAAGACGATGAAATTAAGAGATATGGATTTGTATCAACTGGAAATTTTAGTGAAGCTTCAGCTAAAATTTATACTGATGTAACCTTGTTTACAAGTGATTCAAAAATATTGAAGGATATGTCAAAAGTATTCGAATTTTTTGAAGTGAATTATAGAGTGCATCGATATAAACATTTAATTGTATCGCCACATTATACCCGTTCTCGTTTTGTCAAATTGATTGATAGAGAAATAAAAAACGCTTCAGAAGGCAAACCAGCTTACATTAATTTAAAAATGAATAGTTTATCAGATTATAAAATGATTGATAAATTATACGAAGCAAGTAACGCCGGTGTGAAAATAAAATTGATTATCAGAGGTATTTGTTGTTTAATTCCAGGTTTAAAAAATTATAGCGAAAATATTGAGGCAATTAGCATCGTTGATAATTACTTAGAACATTCACGTGTATTTATTTTTGGAAATAATGGCAATCCTGATGTTTTTATTTCTTCTGCCGATTTTATGACTAGAAATATTGATGCGCGAGTTGAAGTTACTTGTCCTATTTACGATGAAGATATAAAACAAGATTTAATTGATACTTTTGATATTGGTTGGAAAGCAAACGTAAAAGCACGTTTACATTCAGATAAATTTGAAAATTTATACAGAAAACGTGGCGAAGATAAAGTATTTAGAGCCCAACAGGAAATGTACAAACACTATCAGAACAAATTGGAAGTAATACTTCCTGAAATAATATAAAAATATTAATGATTCAAATAAAAAAATATGCTGCAATAGATATTGGTTCCAATGCGATGCGATTGTTAATTACTAATATTATTGAGCAAAAAGGTAA
>JBIPOM010000240.1:0-5120 GCA_044379175.1 Flavobacterium sp.
TGTAGAAAGTGTTGATTTTATGACTGAAATTGAAATCCTCATTTATATTTTTTTCGCTTTCTTCACTACTTTCAACATCATTTTCAAATTGTTCTGTAATATCAATTTTCTGGATAGAATTCAATACACTACTGATGCTATTTTCAAAAGAAAATAGGATTACAAAAACAATAAGTAGTGCTTTATGCATTCACAAATATAATTTTTTAAATCATAAAATATATAATTGATAATCATAAAATAATTTTATGATAATTGGAATCATAATTGACAATTACTTATTGACTGTTTATAACTACACAGCTTAGTGAACAGAAGAAACGACTTTGAAAATGAAAATTGATTAACAGGAGTGTTTTAATTATAATCTGCTATTAATAGAAATTTTTGTGCTGTCGGGTGTTTCCACCCGACAACCTGCTCTTTCGCATTTGCAATCCGAAGGTTAAAATTATCAGCATTTTCAATGAGCAAAAGTCATACATGAATAATATCTAATAGCCCTTTCCCGCCTGTGTAGTCTATAGCTGAACTAGACTTATATTCTTGTGGCAGATACACCAATTCAGCTCTTACCGGATTGTTGTGGATGTAATCCAGTTTTTGCTCTAGAAAATCGTATGTATGAATTTCCTTTGCTTCATTTCCATTTTGCCAAAACTTGAAATTCTTTATTTTACTATCATTTCTGCCAGCATATTCAAAACGATTCAGCATCAAGTCTTTTCTGCTTTCATTCTCAGTTTGTATAAGTTCAATGATTTTTTTGCTTATATATTTTTTGAAATCACGTAAAATATCAGAAAGATTAAATCCATCTTTAGTTCCGGCTATAAGATGAATATGATTACTCATAGTTTCCCATGCATATAACTCTAAACCCTTTGATTGTTGGCAATATCTTAGAGCATTAACGATTTCATGTTTATAGACAGGGCGAGTGAAAACATCAACCCAATCAACAACAGTTATAGTCAGAAAAAAAACATTGCCCTCCAATATTTTATTTTTAATTCCCATGAATCAAATGTATAGCTGACTTTTTCATTACAAATGCTTATAGTGTCTGCATTCGGATTGCAAATCCGAAAGCCTTTATTAATGTATTTTAAATCCAACCGTATTTTAGTTCGGGATTGCAAATCCCGAACAGCTGAGGACAAATAAATTAATCCTTGAGGCAGCGAACAGAAAAACCATTCGTCTTAAGGTTACTGAGTCTGTCTACATTGCCATTACTATAATTCAGACTGCGGCCCCAGGCAAAAATATTACTCTGGGTAGAACTCCACCAGTAACCGTTAATACCAACGCTATAGAAACCAGTAGAGCCGTTGTTGTCGCCACGCCAACCTCCCGGAGCGCCTGAAAAGCCAATTTCGTTGGTAGCGCCTGTATTCGGACTTTGCCAGTATTGCGTACCGATACTTTTCATTTTTCCTCCGGCTATGCTGCTTTGACTTCCGGTTGCATTAGAGACAAATGAAGAATCCAAATAACCTATTAAGGTGTTCCACTCAGCATCTGTAGGCACGTGCCAGCCGGTGGGGCATACATTGCGTGGGTCTGCTACGGCATACCCATTATACAATTTACCATACGGATTTTCGTATTGGCTATCATTTCTGTAATGCGCCCAGGCACCTGTGGTTAAATTCTTCCATTGGCTCGTGTCTTGTACGTTTGGAATCGGGTCGCCATTGCGGTAGGTGGTGGTGCGCAGGTTTTCTGCCATCCATTCTTGCCCGTTACCTAATACTATGCTTGCGTAAGTGTAGCCATTAAAGGTAACCCCTGCTCCGGGGTTGCTTACTGTGCCCACTACTTGTATGCTCACAGTGCAGTTCTGCCCACCTATATTCAAAGCAAAGTTTGCTGTTCCGCTTGTTGCTGCTGTGCCTGTAATGGCATAGGTTAAGCTGCCTGCTCCGTTGGCAAAGTTGCCCGCAGTGAGCGTGGCTGTTAAGCCAATTACCCCGGTTGAACTTACCGTTTGACCATTGTAGCTTCCTCCGTTGCCGCCTGTGTAAGGCACACTGCTGCTCACCCCATTTGCCGCTGTGCCTGCAGATAGGGTGCCGTTGTTAGTGGCGTTGTTGCAGTTTAGGGCAGTGATGCTGCCCACAGGGGCATTCACCGTGCGGCTTAGGTTACAATTCTGCCCACCTAGGTTCAAAGCAAAATTTGCCGTGCCTGCCGCGCTTGGTGTGCCTGTGATGGTGTAGGTTAAGCTGCCTGCTCCGTTGGCAAAGTTGCCCGAAGTGAGCGTGGCTGTTAAGCCGGTTACCCCTGTTGAGCTTACAGTTTGGCCATTGTAGCTTCCTCCGTTGCCGCCTGTGTAGGGCACGCTGCTGCTCACCCCGCTGGCTGCTGTGCCATCGGTAAGGGTGCCGCTGTTGGTGGCGCTGTTGCAGTTGAGCGCGGTGATGCTACCTGCACCACCTGTAGTGGTAAAACTCAGCTCGTTGCCATAAGCCGAGCCTGCACTGTTGGTGGCATAAGCTCTTACGTAGTAAGTAGTATTAGCACTCAAGCCCGTGATGTTACTGGTATAATTGCCCGTGCCGCTGCCATCGGTGGTTTTGCTATTGGCGGTGGTGGGGTTGGGGCTGGTGCTCCATACGCTTCCTCTTTGTGTAACAGGTGTACCGCCATTATTAGTGATGCTACCCCCTGATGTTGCAGTAGTACTTGTTATGTTGCCTATGGGCAGGGTGGTGAGGGTGGCCAACTGGCCGGGGTTGCCTATAGTGTAGGTTATGCTGTCAATACTGCTCAGCGGTATTTGTAGCACTGTGCCGTTGTTTTGATATATATTCATGGTAGTTTGGCTATGTGCGTAAAAGCCGGCCATAAGGAATAAAATGTTCAGTAGCTTTTCCATACTTTATATTCTTTTATTTTTTTAGTTGGTTTATTGTAAAATAATGGTTTTGCTAAAGCTACCTTTAGCGGTGCTAAAGCGCAGAATATAGCTGCCCTTGGGCAGGTTTTCTGCCTGCCACACTAATTCATGCTTGCCGGCAGCTTTCGCTTCGCTTGCCCAGGTTTGCACGGCTTTGCCTTGCAGGTCGTAAATACCTATGCTCACCTGCTCTGACACCGGCAGTTGGTAGCTGATGTTTACCTTCCCCTGTGCAGGGTTGGGGTAAATAACCAATTCTGCTGAGTTTTTTACTTCGCTTATATTTACCGTGCCTTCCTCATAGCGGTAGTTGCCAATGGTGCTCACGTTCCATGATATGGTGGTGCCATCGGTTTTGAGCAGGTTCATGACATCGCCTGTATAGGTAATGTTGCGCACATCGGTAATGTCATAAGCAGCCTGGGTGCCGTCTTTAAAACTAAAGTAGATGCTTTGGGCTTGGCTAATACTTGCTAATAGCAATATTGCTCCGAATATTGCCATTGGTCTTAATTTGTTTTTTGTCATAATACTTGTTTTACTTATTAATACTCGTTTTTATTTATCGTTTATAATAGTTTTCTGTGCCGTTTCGGTTTTTCCAATGAACTCTAACTCCTATACATTTGCAATTATACAAATAATCATTGAAAAATTAATTAAATACTAAACTGTTGTTTTATACTGTAATATTAAATTTAATATTGAAAATACGTATTTCGTATTACGGATTGGGGCTTTGCGAAGTAGCCCTTAGTAGAAACTTAAAATTAACCACGACACTTGATAGGGCTATTACGCAAAGCCCGTGTTATGTGCCGTTAAATTTAGAAATATGGAACTTACAGACAGAGAATTAGCAGTTAGATGGTGGAACAGAAAATCCACGATTGAAAAAGTTGAAGAACTTAAAAAAGCAGGATTAAAAAGAGAAGATGTAAACAAGTTAAGTGAAAGTGAAATGGAGTGGATTTGGCGTAATCAGCAGTCGCTTTAATGGCACATAACTTTCTTTTTTTTTCATTTCATAATGTATAAATAGTTATTATGCGCAATATATTTACTGAAAAGAAAATAGTACTTTTCCCAAAAAATCAGTTTCAAACTTCTGATATTTAAGCATTAGTTAATGTCAAAACATTTCTACTTTTGTAAAACTTAAAAGTAGTTTAGTAGTTATGAAAAGGCATTTACTTAGATTTTTTCTTTATGGATCGTTAGGTTTTACTACTGAGATTATTTTTACCTCATACTATGATTTGTTTGAGAAAATCTATTTAGATATTCCCTTTGATTTGAAGCTCACTGGATTGACTTATTTTTGGATGTTTTTTATTTATAGATTTGGTTCTATTCTTTTTCCTTTTGCGCACAAATTTATACAGCACTATTCTCTTTTCACGAGGTTACTTCTCATGGCTATTGGCATTTTCTGCATTGAGTTTATAGCTGGTGCTGTATTAGATTTTACTTTTGGCAGCTGCCCTTGGGAGTATTCTAGTCCTGTGAATGTTATGGGATACATACGTTTAGATTATCTTCCTGCTTGGATCCTTTTTGGTTTTATTATGGAAAAAGCCGATAAGATTTTTGATAAAATGACGATTAACTTCCAATAGCTTTTTTTGAAAAATAAATTAACATTAAACTTTATATGTTTATTTTAGTCTTAATTATAAATATTAAACAATGAAAACTTTATACACTCTACTTTTCTCACTTTTTATTTTTATTCATTCATTTTCACAGTCACTCTATTTTCCACCTAATTCTGGGAGTAACTGGGATACCATTTCCCCCTCAACCTACAATTGGTGTCAACCTAAAATTGACTCATTATATAACTATCTTGATTCTAACAATACCAAGGCATTTGTTTTGCTAAAAGATGGGAAAATAGTATTAGAAAAATACTTTGGGACACATACTTCTACTTCTCTTTGGCAGTGGGCATCTGCTGGCAAGACGATTACTTCGTTTATGGTTGGTATTGCACAACAAGAAAATTATTTAAAAATCACAGACACATCTTCTACTTATCTTGGTCAGGGATGGACAGACTGCACACCAACCCAAGAAAGTAAAATAACTATCAAAAATCAGTTGTCGATGACTTCTGGCCTTGATGATGGTGTACCAGATCACTTTTGTACAATAGATACATGTTTGAAATATAAAGCAGATGCAGGCACACGATGGGCTTATCACAATGGCC
>JBIPOM010000156.1:0-5120 GCA_044379175.1 Flavobacterium sp.
GGTTTGCTTCAATGGCTTGGCTTGGGATTTATTTGGAAAATACTCTGTCTAATCAAAACTTATTTTTATATTTGTAATGGTCAGTGTCAAATTAACGCCACTGAAAGCAAGCCACATAACGTTGGGAAAAATCGCCCTTCGGGACAATTTTTCCCAATGACCGCTCGGCTACGCCGACAGTCGGGAAACCATCGTTGCTTCCGCACGACGTTCTCCCAACTGTCGCCTTTGACGCATTTCAATTCGGAACAAGTTCCTCTTGAAACGACGACAAAGCCGAGCGGTCATTAGCTGCAAGCTGAAAAACTTTGCTAAAAACACAATAAATTTTATATAAATGCAATTATTAAAACTATCAATCTTTATCATATTTATTTTCTCTATTTTTAGTTTTGAAAAAGTCAAATGTAATGATGATGATCAAATATTGTGGAAAAGCGAAAGAAAATTAGTTTGGGATGATTTTAAGGGAATTGCTGATACAAGTATGATAAATGTTGAAGCGATAACGAGTTATAAAATTGAAGTTACTGATGCGTATTTTGAAAACGAAATTCCAAAATATCAACTTTCTTGCTATTTTATCAAAAGTAAATCTTGGACTATTACAAATGAAAAAAAAACATTAGATCATGAACAATTACATTTTGATATTGCAGAAATTTACGCGAGGAAAATTAGAAAAGCATTTGATAGTCTAAACTTTAAAAAATGCGTTGATACAAATAAATATGATGAAATTTATTATCGACTTGGAAATGAATGTGAAATCTATCAAGACAAATATGATAATTCTGTATATTTTAATGAAATTCAGCAAAAAAAATGGTCAATAAAAGTTAATGCTGAATTGGAGAGGTTAAAAAAATATGCATATGAACCGAATGAATAAATTAAAAAGCCAGCAGCTAACAGGCGTTCCTATGTAAAGCACCATAAAGTTATTAACAACTTTGAGTAAGGGTTATATTTCGTTTTTTCTCGAATCAAATTTTCATAACAAGGCTACCGATACTCGGAGAATTCAAAAACCTAATAGACAGACGATAAATATGAAACAGATATTACTAATAACACTTTCGATTTTAACATTCTCTACAATATATGGACAGACAAAGATTTCAAACACTTTGACTTCTGGACATATTAATATAGAAGGGACAAAAATTAGTTTAATTCCACCTGATGGATTTATAAAGGCTACAAACTTTTTAGGTGTACAACAAAATCAAAGTGGTTCAACAATTATGGTTTTGGATATTCCCGGTCCTTTTTCTGAAACTTCAAAAGCTATGACAAAGGAAGGTTTTTTAAGTCAAGGTGTTGAAGTTAAGGAAATAGAAAATATAACATTGAACAACTTACCTGCAATTTTTATTGTAGGAGAGCAAAATGCACACGGCAATGTTTACACTAAATATGTATTATGTTTTGGAACAGAAAACGAAACAATTATTATTAATGGAGCAATACCAAACAATCTAAATGAAATTGCGAAAGAAGTTAAAACTTCAATTCTGTCAAGCTTTTACGAAGCAGACAAAAAGATAAACCCATTTGATGTTGTTGATTATTCAATTGACCTCACAAAAAGTAAACTAAAATTTGCTAAAAGTGCCTCTAGTTCATTAATTTTTACAACAGACGGAATTATTCCATCTAAATCTGCCGACAAAACCTCACTTATTATTGCAAAATCATTTTCAAAGACGGATATTGAAGATAGAAAATTATTTTGTTTGAATAGAATAAAACAATTGCCTGTGGAAGTTACAAAAATAGAAACTACAACAGAAATATCAATAGACGATATTTCAGGCTACGAGATTATTGCATTAGGCAAAGACAAAAAAACAAATTCAAAAGAAAAAATGTGCCAAGTAATATTATTTAGCGACAATTTGTATTATATGTTTTTTGGTTCGACAAACCAAGACTACGACAACAATATTAAAGAAATAACAAACGTAATAAAGACATTTAAACGAAAATAGAAAAAGCCCAGCCACCAACATGGATTTGGTAAAAGTGGGGCTTTAGTGCTAGGCTGAGCATTTGTACTTTCTATTAGCTTTTGTACTAAATTTGAACTTTAGTACTTTCTAAACCCCACCTTCGCCAAGCCCAAAAACGTTAGCGGTAATATTTGAGCGACTAAACTAAATACAAACAAAAGTGATAAAAAGTACAATTTCTATAATATTATTTATTGTGTTGCCTCTCGGCTTATTTGCGAGTCCTCAAAAACCAGACTATATCATTTACAAAAAAGATACAATTTCAACTTATAATTTAATTCTTGAACAATACTTACAAAGAATTGATACAACAAAAACAGAAAAATTATTTGGTTTAAATTTTAGAAATGGTTCTTCATTTAATTGCTGGAGAGGTTATCAGGCAATATATAAGATTGAAAATGACAGCCTTTTTCTTACTGATATTATTAACTGCGGTGAACTCTTAAATAAAATAAATAAATTTTCATCAATCGATAAAATGAAAAATATTTTTGGTGATAAAGTAAATAATAACAAAGTATATATTGATTGGTTTTCAGGCTACATTAGTTTCCCACTTAATAACAAATTATTACGATGGGATGGTGTTTTTTACAAAATCTACGAAAAAGAAACTTTAATAAATGTTTCAAATGGTAAAGTTTTGAAAATTGAAAATATTAATAATTATATTAGTAGACCAAATTCAATCGGCAGAAAAAATAAAGATAAAGTATCAGACATTTTATTTAAAAAACTTAAAAAAGTAAAGTGGGAAAACACAAAGAAATTTGACTGCTCAGAAAAATACTTAATAACTATTGATGAAAACGGAAAAGTTTCAAAGGTTAATATGTCTTATCAAACAGAAGAAGAAATGGAAAAACATTATGATAATGATGAATACATTTACTGTATCGAAACTATAAGAAATGCTCTGAAAGAACTAAAATTTGATATCATTTTAGATAAAGGCAAACCTATTTCTGAAAACATATATATAGAGATATTTTTTGATAACGATAATGAAAAATTGGAAAATTGGACAAGATAAAAATACTACCGCTAACAGCTAGGGTTTAGTTGCGTGCAAACACAAACCATGAAACCCGTGTTGAACGGAACCGATTGCATTTCCGCCACATTATGGATTTATCGTAAAGATTTGATAGGGTATTGAAGAGGATTTTCTATCCTCTTTTTTTTGTGAAGTACTTTCGGGAGTTTTTATCGTGTTAGCCTTCGCTTTTGTGTAAAAGTAATATAGACTTAAATTACAACAATTCTATTTTTAATACAAGTTTTTTGCTATATTTGTTAGTAAGATTGTGAAGTTTTTTCACAGTCTGACGTTATGTGCCACTTTAAAAGACAGACCTACAATGAAAATTAGCATTCTGACATTGATGTTTTTGTTTTCGGCAAATGTTTCATTTGGACAAACATTTATTGGCAAACAATCAGACAAGTTGAAAAGATACAATTGTTCATTCCGTATCAACAAAGACAGTACTGTCAATTTTATTTACGACAGAGATTTTAATGGTGTTTATGGTGACTATTATGGTTCAATAAAAAAAATTAACGACACATTGTTCAGAGTTTCAGCAACTATGACAATAGGACAATTTTATATGAAATCATTTGACAACGACACTATTTACATTCAGCTTGACTCAAATATTGCAAGACAACTCGACAAAATCCAGATAGAATATACTGACGGCAAGACAAGAAAACAATTGCAAGGCTACGACCGAATGGGAAATCCAATAAGGCTTTTAAAAGTTCCAATTGACAAGACGCTATTCAACGAGAAAAAAGGAAGGGACTTTATTACAATTACTATTAATCGCAAGAACTTTCTAACTGACAATTTTTTATCTTTTAAAATACCATTTGGTTCGGCTGCATCATTTACCAGCGGACAAAAAATCACATTTGACGTTATAATAAAAAACAATAAACTTTGGACAGTTGGACAACCACCTTTACAAACTGGACATTTCAAACTTGACAAGAAAAGCGGTACATAACAGCACATTTGCAATAGGCGGGGTTTCGTGCTCCGCAGACAGTTTTGTGGTAGCCAAAAGTTTTGTGCTCCGCATAAAGTTCAGTGTTAAAAATCCCGCCCATCGCAAATCTGCAAACCGTTATGTGTTATATTAAATGACCGTCAGACTAAAAATATCAATCGAGAAACTTTACGACATTTTCGCAAAGTATCAAGGACTTTCAAAATTAGAAGGAAGTCCACTTTATGACGATTTAGAAACTTGGAACAAGCAGTTAAGGAGCAAAAAATTGAGAGAACTAACTGACGAAGATTTATCATTGTTTGCAGGAAAAGTTATCTTGACTTGGGGAGACGAAAATGATTACAGATTTTACTTGCCCAGAATATTAGAATTGACAGCAGAACTGAAAACACCATACGACATTTGGACTCTCTACAGCAGACTTGAAGACGCTAATTGGAAAACTTGGAACGCTGACGAACAGACAGCCATTAACGAATTTACAATTGAATTGTGGAACAATCTATTAACTGACAACAGCGAAAAAGCAGAATGGGATTTTAAAGAATACTTTCACTCAATAGCTTACTTCTACCCTAACTTTTCTGAGATATTAAAAGTTTGGGAGACCAATTACAGTTTTGCATCAATAAAACATTTGACAAATTATATTTTTGAAGAACGACAACATTTATTTGATAACAACTACATAGACAGCATTAAGAAAAACACAAAGAATATTGAACAATTCAAGACTTGGTTGACTTCCGATAACATTTTAAAGAAAATAGAAAAAGCATTTTACGACAACGAAAAAAAAGAAATTGCAGAACGACTTTCTTGGGTTGAACAAATACTAACGAATGAGAAGAAATACAGCACATAACAGCACCTACCCAAAAGGCGGGGTTTCGTGTTCCAAAGACAGATTTGTGGATAATCAAACATTAGTTTTTCAAATCAAGTTTTGTGGTAAAAGTCCCGCCCTTCGGGTAGCTGCAAAACGTCAAACTGTCTAAAAACCCCTTTACTTTTATTTTTATTATTTGCATTAAAAAACTGTCAATTTATTTGTGTAACTTGTTGATATTTTGTATAT
>JBIPOM010000157.1:0-5084 GCA_044379175.1 Flavobacterium sp.
AAAAATCTTCAAAGAAAATTTTATTAATATCTTCAAATTTATACACTAATGCATTTACAGAAAAGAAACTTTTTGCTATCCAATCAATGAAACTATAAAGCGATAAAAATATTAAAATAGGTATTAAAAAAGAGGCGATTTTAATTTTAGTCTGAATAAATCGTTCTACCTTTTCATCAATAACTAAATACTTTTTTTGCATATCACTCAATTTATAAAAGATAAATATTAGAAAAAACAATACAACAACTGCAATAATATCATATAAAAAAATTAAATCGTACTTTACTTCAAACCAATTACTAGTTAATTCCAAGTTAGAAATATCTTTAAAAATTCTTCTTATAATAATTAATAAAATAATCTCATATTGTTTACCTATATATATTGTAGTGGATTTTGGCAGATAATAAACCAACAAATACACTTCATAAATAAGTATGAATGAAAACGGAGTATAAATTGCTGCTATGGGGTTATTGAACAATTTTGTAAGCAAATCAAGTTCAATAAAATTAAGTTTATTGAGAAAAATAAACAGCAAATGAACTATGAAAGCAAAAATAGATATGTAAATAATTACATGTTCACTTTTTTCTTTGAACTTTTCATTTAAAAAAAAGTGAAATAACGAATGCATTTTTTTCATGACATAATTTTTATTAAATGAAATTCAAATTGCAATCTTAAAAAACTAAATAAATCAAGTAATGAATTACTTGTTGATACTAAACTTTCTAATCATGGTAAAAATAACAACTACATGGGGAAAAGTAATTGCTGCTAAAAAACTAAAAAATAACGAATTAAATAATTTCAATTCGCTTAAAAAAAAATAAAATAATGTTAAGCCAAATAACGAAACTAACCAATAAGGTAAAGCAGATTTAAAATATTTTAAAAAATGTAACCAAGAAAAATCTCCATATAAAAAACGCACTTGATTAATAATTGAAGGTAAACTATGCCAAACTACAAAATAAATAGTAAATCCCCAAATTAAAGAAGCCACTTTAAAGATGATAGAAAACACTAACAAATAAAATATTTCTTTTAATAGAAAATCTCTATGAATAGGGTTTTTTTTCAAAATAAAAATAAAGAAAACTAAAAATAAAAAAATTGTTACTAATAAACCATAAGTAATTACTTGAGGTAGAAGCGATATTTTTGAAATATCTGAAATAACCGAAATAACTTCTTTATTATGAAATTCAAATAATAAGAATAAAATTAATAAGCCATAAAGTGTTTGATATGATTTTAAAAACAAACTAGCAGTAGCTTCTGAATTGTCATTTAAATATATAAGTTGTTGTTCCCCAAAGTGATAACTACTAAAAAGTATAAATAAAAGTAAAATGAATGCTGGAAAATAATAAAACAATAAAATACAAATCAAAATAAATGATATATATAGCATTAAAATTTTAAAAAACGAAAAATTTTCATTTTTTAATAAAATTTTTTTTAAAACAAAAATATCATTAGAACCATGTAAAATCCCAAAGCTCAAAATAAAGAAAAAACCAATGAATATTTGGTTTTCAGGAGAAATAAAAGAACACAACCAAAGACTAAAAAAACTAATAATTATGGAAAATTTACTTAATAAATTCATTTTGTTTATACTTTTTTTAAAAATAATAAACAAAAAGTTTGTTTATTAAAAATTAATTTTTTAACTTTGATGAAACAAATTAACATTTATTATTAATTAAAAACAAAATTTTATGAAAAATTTATTATTAATTTCAAAAATGGCATCAGACGATTACGTAGGATTTACTTTCTTCGTTGGATGTATGGCAATGATGGCAGCTTCTGCTTTCTTCTTTTTATCATTAAATCAATTTGATAAAAAATGGCGTACTTCGGTATTGGTTTCAGGATTAATAACATTTATTGCTGCAGTTCACTATTTCTACATGAAAGAATATTGGGCTGAAGTTGGAGAATCTCCAACATTTTTTAGATACGTTGACTGGATTTTAACAGTGCCGTTAATGTGTTTAGAGTTTTTCCTAATCTTAAAAGTTGCAGGTGCAAAAACAGATTTATTATGGAAAATGATCGGTTTATCTGTTGTAATGTTAGTAACAGGTTACTTAGGTGAAACAGTTTGTTCAGATTCAGCTGCTTTATGGGGTGGTATTTCAGGATTGGCTTATTTTGTAATTGTTTACGAAATATGGTTAGGATCTGCTTCTAAATTAGCAAAAGCTGCTGGTGGAAACGTATTAGCTGCTCACAAAATCTTATGCTGGTTTGTATTAGTGGGTTGGTCTATTTATCCATTAGGATACATGATGGGTACAACTGGATGGTACAATTCAATGATTCCTTCAGGAAATATTGATATTGCATACAACATTGCTGATGCTATCAACAAAATTGGATTTGGTTTAGTTATTTATAACTTAGCAGTTCAATCTCAAAAAGACTAATTCTTTTTAAAACATATCTAAAACCGTCAAGAAATTTCTTGACGGTTTTTTTTATGAAAATAATTTTGTACTTTGGTAACACCAAAATATTTAAATTTTCAAAATGAAAAATCTATTATTCACTTTATTGCTTCTTATAACTTCAGTGAGTTTGGCTCAAAAAGCTAAAACACCTGTAAAAGCAACTTCCACCGCTTTAGCCACTTTTGAAAATTTAAAAGCCGAAATTATCATGGAAGGTGGCAAACAGAAATTAGCGATATTACTTGACAATGCTGGAAAAAAGGAAACCATTATCCTTAAAGAAATAACTGCAACTGACAAAGCACAACAGCCAACGAATTTTAAAATTAAATCGTTTATTATTGGAGATGTAAAACTATATCATTTTAGTTATACTGAAAATATCGTAACGGAGACCAAATTAAAAAAAGAAAACGCCTTAGTTACCTCTAATGAGATATGGGATTTATCTACAACCAAACTAAAGATTTTAGGAAACATACAAACAATAAGTCAAATTAAAGAAATCCAATTTTTAGATAAAAATAAAACCGCCTCTCAAACTGTAGATAAAACAAGAAGAGAAGGTTTTGAATTTACACTAACTAAAGACTTTGAAGTACATTTATCTTCAAAAACTCAAATAAATAAATATAAATTTAACGCCATCACACGAAGATACGATCCGAAGAAATAGTATATTAGATAATAGAATATAGATAATAGAAAATAGTTCTCTACTTGGTATTAAAATTAGAATATAAAATACATAAAAACACTTTTTTATATGCGTGCATAGTATTTTTTAGTATATTTGAATAAACTTTAAAACCATGAATAAACCTCAACTCACCGAAATATTAAATATAAAGCATCCCATTATTATGGCACCTATGTTTTTGGTATCCAATACTAAAATGGTAATTGAAGGCATGAAAAGTGGTGTAGCGGGATGTATTCCAGCATTAAACTACAGAACTTTAGAAGAATTACGAAGTGCAATTATCGAACTAAAAAACGCAAAAGTAGAAGGCGGTAGTTTTGGTTTTAATTTAATTGTGAATAAATCCAATATTAAATATAAAGAGCAATTACGTATTTTATGTGAAGAAAAAGTCGATTTTATTTTAACCTCGTTAGGCTCACCTGAAGAAACAATTCTTGAAGCGCACAAAGTAGGCATTAAAGTATTTTGTGATGTTACCGATTTAAGTTTTGCAAAAAAAGTGGAAAGTTTAGGTGGTGATGCCTTGGTTGCTGTAAATAATTTGGCAGGCGGACACAGAGGAAATATTTCTCCTGAAGAATTAATCAAGCAATTAAACGAAGGTACTACCCTACCCGTAATTTCAGCAGGTGGTGTAAGTAAAAAATCAGATATAGATGAAATGCTTTCTCATGGTGCTGTTGGCGTTTCTGTTGGAAGTCCGTTTATTGCTTCAATAGAAGCTGGCGTTTCGCAAGAATACAAACAAGCTTGTGTAGATTATGGCGCTAAAGACATTGTAATGACTGAACGTATTTCTGGTACACCATGTTCGGTAATAAATACGCCTTACGTTCAAAAAGTAGGTACAAAAACCACTTGGTTGGAACAAGTTTTAAACAAAAATAAAAGTTTGAAAAAGTGGGTAAAAATGATTCGATTTTATATTGGTATGAAAGCTACTGAAAAAGCAGCAACAGAAGTAACCTACAAAACAGTTTGGGTGGCAGGACCAAGTATTGAAGACACGCACGCCATTTTACCTGTTGCAGAAATTGTAAAAAAACTAACGGTTTAATATGTACGAAACGCTTTTTACTTTTTTAAATCGATATTTTAAAAAGGCGACTCTTTTTAAAGTAGGTTTTAACCTTTCGCCGATGTACAAAAGAAGTTGCGGGAAAATTATTTTCGCTTCTGAAGATTTACATGTGGTAAAAATCAAAATTCCTTTATCATACAAAAATAGAAACTATGTAGGTTCCATATTTGGTGGAAGTTTGTTTGCCGCTACCGATCCAATATATATGATTCAATTGATGCAAATTTTAGGAAAAGACTATGTAGTTTGGGATAAAAAAACGGATATCAAATTCAAAAGACCTGCTTATGAACATGCCTTTGCAACGTTTGAATTTACAACAACAGAAATTAGCGAAATCATACAAAAAGTACAAGCTGAAAACGAAATAGATTATACCAAAATCCTTCATATCACGGCTAAAAACGGAACCATTTTTGCGGAATTAGACAAAACATTATATATTGCTACAAAAGCGTATTATAAAGAGAAAAGGAGTTTGAAAGTGTAACCGCAAAGAACACAAAGTTTTTCGCAAAGAACGCAAAATCACATTTTAAACCTTTCAAACTGAATAAAAAAAACTACCTAAACCAATTACCAATTTTACGGAAAGTTCTGCCGAATAAAGTGCGTTTCTGTAAGGTATTGGTCCTGTAACCACCAAGTAAAATAGATTCTTCTTTCATAATCTGATTTAAAATAATATCATGCTTTTCTTTAGTTATAATTAAATTATATTGCTCATAACCAAGACAAGTGAAAACTAATATTTTATTTTTTTTGACTTCGATACTAAACTTGCCAAATTTATCAGTTTGTATAAATCGTTTTTTATTTTGAATTT